>DATLVW010000416.1:0-5370 GCA_035577085.1 Thermoanaerobaculia bacterium | reverse complement strand
CATCTTCATCGGCTCAATCGTGACCGGCTGGCACTACCTCATCGATGGCGTCGCAGGTGCTCTGCTGGCGTGGCTGTGCTACGCAGCAGCTCGCCGGATTCCGGCAATACGTGCCTGACCTCGCGTGTTTTCCTTCGCATGCCAGCAGTTACCGAAGGACAGCGCGTACTCGGCGAGATCCTCGCCAAGCGCACGACTGAAGGAGCGCCGGAGCTTTACGACAAGCTCGAGAACGCCGCCGTGCGCTGCTACTCCTGCGGCCATCGATGCAAGATCCTCGAAGGCCTCAACGGCATCTGTAAGGTTCGCTACAACGAGGGAGGCGTGCTTCGCGTTCCGCGCGGATATGCCGCCGCGCTGCAGGTCGATCCCATCGAGAAGAAGCCTTTCTTCCACGCCTATCCGGGCGCGCTGGCACTTTCGTTCGGCATGCTCGGCTGCGACTATCACTGCGGCTACTGCCAGAACTGGGTGACCTCGCAGGCTCTGCGCGATCCTGTCGCGGGAGCGGCGCCGACCGACATCGAGCCGTCCGAGCTCGTGAAGCTCGCCAAACAACACGGCGCGAAAGTGATCACCTCCACCTACAACGAGCCGCTCATCACCTCAGAATGGGCCGTCGAGATCTTCAAGGAAGCAAAGCGCGAGGGGCTCGTCTGCTCGTACGTTTCCAACGGCAACGGCACGGAGAGAGTGCTCGATTACATCGCGCCGTGGGTCGATCTCTACAAGGTTGATCTCAAAGGATTTTCCGACGCGCACTATCGCGACCTCGGCGGCACCTTGCAGCCGGTGCTCGACACGATTCGCGGTCTCAAACAGCGCGGCATCTGGCTCGAAGTCGTCACCCTCCTCGTGCCCGGCTTCAACGATTCCGATGAAGAGATGACGAAGATGGCCGAGTTTCTCGCGAGCGTCGACGTCGACATTCCGTGGCACATCACCGCGTTTCATCAGGACTACAAGATGACCGGCAACGCCAATACGACGGCGCGCCAGCTTCTTCGCGGATATGAGATCGGCCGGCGCGCCGGACTGCGGTTCATTTATCCGGGCAACATCCCGGGAGCGGTGGGTGATCTCGAAAGCACGCATTGTCCGTCGTGCGATCGCGTCGTCATCGGCCGTCTCGGATTCCGCGTGATCTCGTATCATCTGGTCGACGGTCACTGTCCCGATTGTGGTACAGCCATCCCGGGTGTGTGGGATGGCAATCCCGCGGTCGGACGCAGCGGCATTCCCCGCCCCGTGCATCTTTCGCGAGAGGAACTGTCCGAATGAAACAGATCGCTGCCATTCTGAGCGCGACACTCGTCGCATTAACGCTTGCCGCCGCCACCACTCCGCCCAACCTCGGATGGCTCAAGTTCGAGACGAAAGTGTCGGACAAGGTTTTGAAGTGGAAGGTGCGGAACGAGACTCCGCCCGCGGTTGCGCCTGCGCAGTTTCCGAACCGGATCGAGATGCATTGGAAGTACACGCCGGATGCGGCGGGAATGCCTTCACCGGAAGTCGAGGCGAACTTCGCCCGGCTCGAAGCGGCGACCGATCCGATTCAGGGCGATCACGTCGCCTACCTGATGATGGTCGTCACCGGCAACGGCGATCGAACCTGGTTCTGGTATGCCGGGGATGCGAAAGCGTTCGCCGCTGAGCTCAACAATCTGCTGCCCGGACACCCGTATCCGGTCACGCTTCACCTCGCCGGGAACGAGCCCGACTGGAAGACTTACCAGACGATGAGGGGAAAGCGCTGAGCCTGCGGCGAACCGAATCGCGAGCGGTTTGTTAGAGTGCGCGTCCGATGACCGAAGCATTTATCGAGGTTCTCCGCGAGACTGACCTGCCGGTCGGGCGGATCAAGTCCGTGAAGATCGATGACCACACGGTCGCGATCTGCCACACATCGCGCGGATTCTTTGCGACTGACAACACCTGTCCTCACCGCGGGGGACCGCTGTCCGAGGGCGACTTGATCGGCGACGAGATCGTCTGTCCGTGGCACCTCTGGGGATTCGACGTCACGACCGGCCGGTGCCCGGGGAACAGGGATTTCACGATCGCCACGCATGACGTGAAGGTCGACAGCGGCCGCATCCTCGTCAAGCTTTCGCCGGTGCGCGAAACATCGGACGCACTGTGAATCCGAAGCCGCTCCGCCACATCGATCTCTTCTCGAGCGCCGGGAAGCTCGAAGCGCTTTACCGCGATCTTCAGGATCCCGCCGCCGTCGGCGTCGTCTGCCATCCCCACCCCCTCGGCGGAGGAACGCTGCACAACAAAGTCGTTTTCCGCGCCGCCCGAGGACTGGAGGCGGCGAATGTGGCTACGCTCCGTTTCAACTTCCGCGGCACGGGCGCCAGCGCCGGACATCACGAAGACGGCGAAGGCGAGCAGGCGGACGTCGTCGCTGCGATCGACTGGCTGACGAAGAAACATCCGGACGCGAAGATCATCGTCGGCGGCTTTTCCTTCGGCGCCTGGGTGGCCTCGCGTGTCGCGTGCGAGATCAGCACTGTCGATGCTCTTTTTCTCATCGGAACGCCCGTCAACAAGTACGACTTCGGCTACCTGCACTCGTGCGAGAAGCCGATGCTGATCCTTCACGGCACGCAGGACGAATTCGGCGACGTCGAAAAGGTCGAGAAGCTCGGCCAGCAGATTCGCAACGCCGAAACGATGATCATCACCGGAGCCGATCACTTCTTCACCCGCCAGCTCGACTCCGTCGAAGAGACGATGCGCCTCTGGGCGACCGAGATCATCGCGGGGTAGTTTGTTGATGAGCGAAGTTCCCATCACGAAACGGCCGGTCGTCTATCGAATGGCCGGTCAGGGCGTCGTGATCGTGCGGCGCGATGTTCCGTATCGCGATGACCTCACGATCGATCTTTACTATCCGCCGGATTCGAAGGCCGAGATCCGCAGGCCCGCGGTGATCTTCGTGACCGGCTATCCCGATCCCGGATTCCAGAAGTTCCTCGGATGCAGGCAGAAGGAGATGGCCTCCTACATTTCCTGGGCGGAGCTTGCCGCGGCGTCGGGACTCATCGCCGTCACCTATTCGAATCGCGAGCCGCCGGCCGATGCCGAAGCGGTGCTCGCATTCATCCGCCAGAACGCGGAAACGCTCGGCATCGACGAAACGCGGATCGGCATCTGGTCATGCTCGGGCAGCGTTCCAACGGCGTTGTCGGTGCTGATGAACCGGCCTTCGGATGCATTCCGCTGCGCAGTTCTCTGCTACGGATTGATGCTCGACCTCGATGGCTACACCGCCGTTGAGGATGGCGCAAAGCAGTTCGGCTACAGGAATCCTACGTCGGGCAAATTAGTGAGCGATCTTCCGCCGACGCTTCCGCTGATGATCGTCCGTGCGGGCCGCGACGAGTTTCCCCACCTGAACGAAACGCTCGATCGCTTCGTGAGCAAGGCACTCGAGTGCAATCTGCCGGTTACGCTCATCAATCACGCCGACGCGCCGCACGCGTTCGACACTGCGCATGACAGCGAGATGTCGCGCGAGGTTATCCGGCACGTGCTCGCCTTCATGCGATTTCATCTCATCGACGAATCACGAGAAGCACTCGCGTAGAAATCGCAGCCCGAGGATAGTCCTCGTTCCGTGCCACGTGAAGAGGTGGCCGGGGAACGGGCCGATCACACGTGTGCCTGTGATCTCGGCAGCATCATCGGACGTGAACACGTAGGGCTCGTCAGGAAGGAAGACGACGTCGGGACGGAGCGCCAGCACCTGTTCGAGCGATAGCGACGGGTAGCGCATCTCGTCATGCAGCACGTTGCGGCCGCCGGTCGATTCGACGAGGTTCGATACGTACGTGTCGCCGCCGCACCACATCCACGGCTTCTTCCATATCGGGACGGCGAAGGTGAACGACGCGACGTGTCCGCGTTCCTGCCCAAGCTCATCGTTCAGCTCACGTGCTCGATCGTTGCGGTCGTGAATCACGCCGAGGGTTGCGATCAACTCCGCGACATCATCGACCGTCTTCGGCTCGGTCACGAACACTGGCGCGAAGCCCCCGATCGCTTGTGCATGCCGCTCCAGGTTCTCCTCGAGGTTGACGTAGACCAGGTCCGGCGCAAGCGCACGAATCTCATCGATGCGCGGATTCTTCGTGCCGCCAACCCGCGGTTTGTTCAGGTTCTCGGGGAAGATGCAGAAGTCCGTGACGCCCGCGACATCGTCGCCCGCGCCGAGGTCGAAGAGAGTCTCGGTAAGCGATGGAACGAGCGAGACCATGCGCCGAGGCGGAGCGGTAAATTCGAAGCTGCGCCCGAGAACATCCTCCACGCGCGGCGCAACCCCTGTGTCATGCGCTGTCATTCCGAGAGGTGGGTCAATGCATACGCCCGTGAAACCGATGGTTTGTCAACTTCGCAATGGAGATTGATGTGTCATCCTGAGGCTGCCGGAGCCGCCATTCGTACTCGTTGTGTTCACGCTGCAAGACGTGGCGGCGCAGGACGCCGAAGGATCTCAAACTACGAAGCACATGCCATGCGCGCGGCAACTTGAGATCCTTCGGCGTCCTGCGGCGCCGGACGGGTTTAGCGCGAGGGGATCGAGCAGCGCGGGCGCCTCCGGCAGCCTCAGGATGACACATCCGGGGCCTTCTCAGAATGACAGCGGAGTGTCGCCCTCGGCGAGATGAGAAGAGTTCCTCAATTCCTCCGCAGCGTGATCGTCGCCTTCCGCCCGCCGCGCCCGAACGTCTCGCCAAAGAAGTCGCCATCCGTCCACGCCGGCCGCTGCGATGCATTGGCAATCGCCCGCACCAGCCGCAGATTCGTCTCCGCGTAACGCGCTCCCGACGCGAAGTCGAACCGTTGCGACATGTCGTCGCGCGGCGAGTGATAGATATTGCGCAGCCAGTCGCGTGTCATCTTCGCGCCGTCGATCCCCGGTTCGCTGCTCTTGTTCCCCGGTTTGAGATGGATCGCCGGGATGCCCGCCTTTACGAACGAATACTGATCGCTGCGAATGAAGCGCACTTCTTCGGGATACGGATCGGGACTGACGTCGAAGCCGCTGGCGTGCGCGGCGGCCGCGGCCATCGCGCCTATCGACGTGTGCTCGCCGCCGAGCGGGACGAGATCGGCGACTGGATAGATCATCAGAAACATGTCCATGTTCACGTCGGCAACCACCTGCCTGACCGGCACAGGCGGGAAGTGGACGAAGTACTCGGAACCTTGCTCGCCCTTCTCTTCGCCGGTCAGGGCGAGGAAGAGGACCGATCGTTTCGGACGCGGCCCGGATGCCAGAGCGCGTGCAATCTCGATCAGCGATGCGATACCCGAGGCGTTGTCGTAGGCGCCGTTGTAAAGACCGTCGCTGCCATCGAC
>DATLVW010000415.1:0-2944 GCA_035577085.1 Thermoanaerobaculia bacterium | reverse complement strand
CGAAATATCGAAAGACGTTCGGCCTTCCGGAGCGGTTGTCGCCCGTCGAGGAGCGTGAGGGTGCGCTGGGGCCGTGGTACGCGAACACGCTCAACGCCGGGAGTCAGAGGATGCTCCACTACATGAGCGGCCCGTCGCTGTTGTCCGTGATCATCCCGCTTCGGGATCGTCGCTCCGCAGAACAGCGATTCGTGGCAGCGTTGCGCGAACTTCTCGGCGCTCTCGATGTTCCTGAGCGGTACGTGGATCTCGAAGCAGGTTGTATGGGAGTGATTCAGCACGGCCGTGCAAGCGACCGGAGCAAGCTCGGTTCTCTGCGTGATCAGGCGTACACGGCCAGCTATGATTTCTACGATGGTCTCAGTCTCGCGCTGATCAACCGCCGGGCGGCCATGACGCCGTGTGGACCGATGGCGTACAAATCGCCGGAGTACGTCGCCCCGATGCTGCTCGAGCAAACGTGGAGATTGACGGCTGCCAACTAAGCTCCTTTGCTGCTCGTGCTGGGCGGAGTTGATGATGCCGTGTGCATGATACCGTCTCCTGAAATCGCAGCTTGCGGAGGATTGGATGGAGAACGTGGTCAGCTCTCTCGATCAGGAAGTGCAGCAGCGCCATCTGCTCAATCACCCGTTTTATCAGCGCTGGAGCGCGGGAGAGTTGTCGCGCCCCGAGCTCGAAGAATACGCGCGCCAGTACTACCACTACGCTCTCGCCTTTCCGACCTTCCTGAGCGGCATGCATGCGCACACCGAAGACATGGTCATCCGCCAGCATCTTCTCGAGAATCTGATCGAGGAGGAGCGCGGCCCGGAGAACCATCCCGAGCTCTGGCTGCGGTTCTGCGAAGCGCTGTCGCTCGATCGTACAGACGTGGTGTCGGGAACGCCGAATGCGGCGACGCGCGCGCTGATCGACTCGATGCGGACCTTCGCCCACAGCGTGTCACTGCACGAAGGTCTGGCCGCGCTCTACGCATACGAGTCGCAGATCCCCGCGGTCGCGAAAGCGAAGATCGACGGCCTCGCGGCGTGGTACGGCATCACCGAGCCGCGCGACGTGGCGTTCTTCTCCGTGCACATGACCGCCGATGTGGAGCACGCCGGTACGGCGCGGATGCTCCTCGATCAGTTATGCGACACACCGGAGAAAAGCGAGCAGGCGCGTTTGTCGGCAGCGCGGACATTGGGGCGGTTGTACGACTTCCTCGACGCGGTGACCGTGAACTGACATCAGGAACCCTGCGTGGTCTCTGTCCCGAGGCTACGCGAGTCATCCTCGCTTTCTGAACAACTCGATCGAGAGAATGCCCTCGGCAAGGAATCGCTCCAACGCGTAGCGCAAACCGGCGGCGCCGTCGAGAATCGTCCGTTTCACGAAGAGCACGTACGCCAGAGTGGCGAAGGGCGAAACGACTCGTAGCTTGCGGATGCGGCCGGAAAGAGGCAGCTTGCGCCAGGGCGTTGCCCGTAATTTCTGCGACTCCTTCCGCATGTAGGCGCGTTGGCGCTCGAGGAAGCGGCGCAGATCTTTGCGATCATCGTGAATCAGACGCGTACGCAGGCGCTCGGTGCGGCCCTGCACGCGGACGCGCTGCGTATGGCCGTCCTGCCAGATTTCGAATGCGCCGCGCCGCAGTAGTACCGGCCGAGGCGTGTAGAGCGTGGCCCGGAGTGGCTTGCCATGGACCGCATAGACGAATGCCGCCGCATAGCCATCGACGTCCGGAGGTGGATCGAGAGAAGCGATCTCCTGCACGAATCTCTCGGGGACGAAGTAGTCCGCGTCCAGAGTGAGCACCCAGTCGGTGGAGACCTGGGCTACGCCGAACGACCATTGCGCCGCATGGGAGTCGAACGCGCGCCGCACGACGCGCACGTTCGGGAACCGCCCGGCGATTGCGGCCGTGGCATCGGTGCTTTCGCTGTCGACCACGACCACCTCGCGCGCCCATGCGAGTTGCTCCAGCGTGCGCCCGATGTTGGCCTCCTCGTCGCGTGTGAGGATCAGAGGCGTGACGCGTTCGAGCATCACGAGCATGGTAGCAGCGGACGGTTTTCGCCTGCGTCTCTCGCGTTACGGCCCGGCGACCGCGGCGATCTGCAAGTAATGCTCTTCCATTTGCGCGGCAACGCGCTCCCATGTGAACTGCGATTGGACCAGCTCGCGCCCTCGCTGGCCCATGTCCGCGCGCGCGTCGCGGTCGCGCAGCAGGTGTTGAATCGCCGCTGCCAGCTCCACAGGTTGGCCGGACGAAACGATCCCGGCGCCGCTGTGCGCGACGTCGGCGGCCAAGCCCACTTCCGGTGTGACGATCACCGGCATCTCGACGGCCATCGCTTCAAGGACAACATTGCCGAAGTTCTCGGAAAGGGAAGGCAGCACCAGAGCTGTCGATGTTCGCAGCAACTGGTCCTTAGCCTCGCCGCTCACCGGTCCGCGAAAGTCGACGCGTCCGGCGATGCCGTTCCGTTCCGCCTGCGCCCGAAGCTTCGGCAGGAGCTCCTCCTCGTCGTTTCCGGCGATGATCACGTTCGCCGTGGGAACGAGCTTGATGGCATCGAGAAGCCGGTCAAGGCCCTTTTTCCAGTTGATCCGTCCGAGGATCAGGAGAGTGTCGTCGAGACGCGCGGGAGGCGATGGTGGAGGAAGGTCGATTCCATTCGGCACGATGAACGGCGCAGGAAGCAGGATCGAAATCAAGCGAGCGTCATCCCACTCCCGTTGCGCGGTGAAATGGATGGCGGATGCGTGCCGGAAGGTGTGCCTCTCGATGAGCCGGATCCACGCGCGCTTGACGAGAGGGCTCTTCCGGCGAATCAGTTCCGTGACGAACATGCCGCGCGGGGAGACGACGTACGGGATGCGCGCTCTCTCCGCGGCCCTGGCTGCCGTATACGTCGGCCAGAGGAAAACGGAGTGCAGATGCAGAAGATCGTAGGAA
>DATLVW010000414.1:0-2633 GCA_035577085.1 Thermoanaerobaculia bacterium | reverse complement strand
CGCATCGAAGGCGGCGGGGTTACGCGTCCCGCCGAGCTCGACTTTGGCCGCGACATCGCCGAGTAGCGTGACTTTCAGGGCGCTGGCCACAGAGGTGGCAATCTCGGTCTGAAGTCTCAGCACATCCCCTAAGTCCCGGTCATAGGTCTTCGACCACAGGTGAAAGCCCGTGACGGCATTGATCAGCTGCACGGTGATGCGGATGGTGTGCGCGGAGCGCCGCACGCTCCCTTCGAGGACTGCGCCCACGTTCAGTTTGCGCGCGATCGTGCCGATATCGGCATCTTTCCCCTTAAACGAAAACGCCGATGTGCGGGCCGCGACCTGCAGTCCATCGATCTCGGCCAGGGAGTTGAGGAGTTCCTCCGTGAGTCCGTCAGAAAAGTACTCCTGCTCCTTGTCCCCGCTCATGTTGACGAATGGGAGCACCGCGATCGAGTGCGCCGGCGGGCTAAAGGCAGTAGGCGTCGGGCTGGCCGCAACCGTCGGTGACGACACGGCGGACTTCGAGATCCGGAGCTTCCCGATGGCGAGATAGGCCGCCGCCGTCCCGAAGATCACCAGCGCCACTGCTACGAGCACGCCTACCTTTAGCGGCCAAGACGCCGGCACAGGCGCTCGGATGATCCCTACGGTCCCAGACTGAGCATGCGCGGGAATCACGACCGTAGTCGATCGCTCCGCGAGAGCAGGCTCCGCAGCCGCTTCCGCAGGTGGCGAGGTTGCCGGCACAGCCACGGGCGCAAGGAGGCGGTAGCCGCGGCGCGGCACGTTGTCGATGTACGTCGGTGCCTTGGGGTCGTCGCCGAACGAGCGGCGGAGCGCTGCCACTGCCTGATATACGGAATACTGGGTAACGACGACGTCCTTCCAGACGGCATCGAGAAGGTCGTCGACGCTCACCACCTCCCCGGCGCGGCGGGCGAGGCAGACCAGGACGCACATGGTGCGCGGTTCCAGCTTGATGGTCCTGCCGTCGCACGAGATTTCGTCCAGCGCTGGGTCTATCCGCCAGTCGCCGATTCGAAAGGGCGCGTTTTCCGGCAGGATCATCGGCGATGTATCGACTCAAAGGAATAAGAGGGCGATGTCGCTTATTAGTATACCGGCACGACACGCGCGCCGGCGGCCCTCCCACGTCTGCACGCTCAGCCCTGGCTGGCGCGGCTGCGCGTCACCCAGGAGCATCCACCGTCCCCTATCGAGGGGCGGGTCTCCTTAGGCCCCCCTCAGATCGATTGTGAAGTCCCAGATTGTGAGCCCGTACTGCCCGACCGTCGACGCGCGCAGACGGCAACACTCCGCCGCCATCGCAGCCGGCACGTCCGCTTCGGTGGCATCGCTGGCTTTGTGCCTCGTTTAGTCGGCTCGAATGGGCGGTAGTGTCTGCTCCCGGCTCGCATTCCGCGCCAGCACGCTGCCTTCGCTGTCCGGTTGGCAGGTGAGACGGTCTACCGTCACCTGCACGACATCGGTCGTGTGCGCGCCTTCGGCCGTGTCGAAGTACTGCCGGTCGACTGTGATCGTTCGGTCGGCGCTGTGAGGCGCCACCGCAAAGTCGACCTCCCTGATGTCCCGGCGGGTCGTGCCATCGTCGGCTTTCCATTGCACGCGGTATCGAACCACCCCGTGGCAGCCAGTAGCGGCGCAACCGGCGCTTTTGATGCCGAAGGCAACCCGGAATTCGTCCTTGCCCACGCGCATCACCAGCGGGAGGTGGGTGAGTAACACCGTTGGCGCGGCGGTTTTCAGGGCAGGAACCGTGCGAACCCCGATAGTTTCGTTCGAACGCGCCGTCCGTTCGGGCAATGAGCTTCCGGTAGCCCGGACTGGACTCAGCGTGTAGAGCAGCGCTGTTGCAGCCACGACACAGGGAACTCTCCAACCTCCTCGAGCCACTCGAAAGGGCACAGTGACCCGAGAGAAGCCACTCGACGTCATGATCTGTTCCATTTCCATCTCCTGTTAGGTTCAAACTGAGTGCGTGTTCCCCGGCTGAGGCCAGGGGGATCTCCGCCAACCGGCCGCAACAATGCCGGGGCACGCTCCGGAAGTCCTGAGGAGACGTTCATCAATACTTAAAGGATCGTTGAAGGAAGGTGGAAGGCGTGTAGCACGGGCGTAACGTCCCGGGCTGGGGCCGCTTGGCTCTGAGGCCAGCGCCACCGCTATGCCGTGAAAAACCTACTTTGCATCAGCGACTTAGAGAGCACACGTGACTCTCGATGGCGGCGCGGCATTCCGGATCGGGTCCGGTTTCAACACATCGACAGCAGCGTCGCGCACTGGCCGGCGAAACCGCTCGTCAGGGCACGGTTTGCGACTCGGCAGCGCGCAGCGCTCTGCCCCGCAACAGCAGATAGATCATCGCCATGAGGATGAAAGTCAGCACGCACGGAACCAGTATCGGCATTGCCTTCTCGGGAGTGAGGCGCGCGGCAGCGATCGAGATGGCCAATGCCGGATGGCGGACCCCGCATTCCACCGCCAGCGTCGTCTTCTCGTGGGCATCGCTGGGACCTAGCCAGTGGCCGATGGCCAGCGCCGCGACGCTCACGGCAACGATGGTCAGGTAGCCCCAAAAATCCATGTCCAGCAACGCGGGATAGAAAGCCGCCGCCGAGAACACTATC
>DATLVW010000413.1:0-3370 GCA_035577085.1 Thermoanaerobaculia bacterium | reverse complement strand
CTCCAGGATGCCGATCCCGGGATAGAGCGTCGCTTCGGTCAGGCTGCGCATGTTCGGCGAGGTGTTGATCCACGGAAGTCCGGCCTCGTCCATCCACAGCTCGCGCCGCCATCGCTGCAATGGAATCACGGTCAGGTCGGCGCCGATGTGTCGCTCGTCGTTGAACATCCGCGCCAGCTCGCCGACGGTCATTCCGTGGCGAATGGTAAGTGAATGCCAGGCGATGAAACTCTCGTCGCCATGCAGCAGCGGTCCTTCGAAGGCGGTGCCGCCGATCGGATTGATGCGGTCGAGAACGATGAACTTGATGTGCGCCGCGGCCGCCGCCTCCATCGCCAGTCCCATCGTCGCGATGTAGGTGTAGTAGCGCGCGCCGACATCCTGAATGTCGAAGACGAGCGCATCGAGTCCGGCCAGTTGCTCCGGTTTCGGTTTGCGCATGTCGGCGTAGAGGCTGTAGACGGGAAGGCCACTGGCGGCATCAACAGAGTCGCCGATCTTTTCGTCCGCCGTTCCTCGTATGCCGTGCTCGGGCGAGAAGAGCGCAACGAGCGTGACGCCGGGCGCGCTTCGCAACGAGTCGATTGTCGGGTTCCATGCCCGATCGATTCCCGTGTGGTTCGTGATGAGACCGATGCGCATGCCACGGAGCGGCGCGTATCGCTCTGCTTCGAGATGATCGATGCCGTTGTTCGTGTCGGCGCCGCCGTACGTGAGGCGCACCTGTCCGCCCGCCCTCACCGGCAACGCTCCAGCCGGCGACTCCTTCGGTACGCGCGCAGCTTCCGCGGCGAGCGTGCCAAGGTCGGACTGGAGATGCAGGACGTCGCCTTTGCCATCCGGGTGGACGCGGTTCGAAAGGAAGATGAAGAACGTTTTCGAGAATGGATCGATCCAGAACATACCGCCGGTGAATCCGGTGTGGCCGAACGATCCGAGGGGGAAGATCTCGCCGCGCGGCCTGCTGAATGATGAGTCGAGATCGAATCCGCCAGCGCGCCGCACCGCGACGTTCGCCGGCGTTTCGACGCTCGTCATCTTCGCGACGGTCTCGGCTTTGAAGATCGGCGCACCGCCGCGCAGCAGCATGCGGCAATAGATGGCGAGGTCGTGCGCGGTCGTGAAGAGTCCGGCGTGTCCGGCGACGCCGCCCATGCGGCGGGAGGTCGGGTCGTGCACGACGCCGCGCAACATGCCCTCGGGGGTTTGTTCCGTTGGAGCGATGCGGTTGGTGTCTTGCCGGCGAGCCGCCGGCGGAACAGCCGACGAGCCGTCGGCGCTACGCGCGCGAAAACTCGTGTCGTGCATCTTGAGCGGCTCGAAGATCTCGCGCTTGGCGAAGACATCGAGCGGCTCTCCGGAAACGCGGCGCACGATCTCGCCGAGGAGCTCGAAGTTGATGTCGCTGTAGCGGAACACGTATCCCGGTCTCTGTCGCGGCTCCTCGGCGATCGCCATGCGGATGGCTGTGTCGTAGCCGCTCCACGCGGGGGTGAGGTCGAGGTCAGGGCGAAGGCCGGATGTGTGCGTGAGCAGATGGCGGATCGTCATCTCGTCACGCCAGCCGCCTTTGAATGCGGGGATGTAGCGGCTGACCGGCGCATCGAGCTCGATCTTCCCGCGCTCGATCAGCAACCAGACGCTCGGTGTCGTGGCCACAACCTTCGTGATCGACGCGGCGTCGAAGATCGTATCGACGGTCATCGGCTCGACAGCCGGGACGAGCGCGCGGTTGCCGTACGCCTTCTCGTAGATCGCGCCGTCGCGCTCGAGATGAAAGACGCCGCCGGGAACTTTGTGCGCAGCGATGGCGGTCTCGATGGTCTGATCGATCGCTCGCAGCCGGTCGGGATCGAAGCGTGCCGCCAGTTGCGTCGTCAGACAACCGGCGAGGAGTGCGGCAACGGCGATGCTAAATCGGCGCATGTTCCCTCTCCGGAATCAACGTTCCAACGGCGAACGTAGTCAACGAACCGATGACGGTGTACCAGGGCCACGCGATATGAGTCGCGGCGAAGACTGCGGTGACGGCGGCAATGCCCGCGCTCATGCCGCAGAGCGCGCCGATGCGGCCGGCCCGACGCATGCTACCGAGTAGAAAGACGCCCAGGATTGGTCCGTTGATCAATGACGCCACGCCGAGCGCGGTGTCGACGGCCGAGCGTGCCTGCCCCTGCAGCGCGAGCGCAACTCCGATCTGGGCCACGCCGGCAACCACCGTGAGTATGCGCGAGACGCGGAGGTAGTGACCATCGCTTCGTCCGCGAACGAGCGGTTGGTAGAGATCGGAGACCGCGGTTGCAGCGATGGAGTTGACGGAAGGGGAAGTCGCAGCAGCCAGGACCGCAGCGACGAGCAAGCCCGAGAGTCCGATGGGTACGTGATGCACGATGAAGTCAGGGAAGACTTGGTCGGGAGCCATAAACGGTGCGGCCGCGGGTCCTGTCGCATACCCAGGCAGCGATGCCGGATGGTAGTAGCCAAAGAGGAGAACGCCGATGAAAAGGAAGACTGCGAACTGCACGAGGATGACCATTCCGGAGACGAGGAGCGCCGCCTGCGCTTTGCGCGCGCTGGTCGTGCAGAGATAGCGCTGCACCATGTACTGATCCGTGCCATGAGTCGACATGTTGAGGAACGCGCCGCCGATGACGCCGGCCCAGAATACGTAGGGCCGCGTGAAGTCGAGCGAGAAATCGAAGAGGCGGAACTTTGCCGCCGCGCTCCCCGCTGCAATTGCGCCGGACAACCCGCCGGGGATTGCGTGAACGAGGATCGCGATCGCGGCACCCGCGCCGATGATGTAGACACCAACGTGCACGATCTCGGTCCAGATGACCGCCTCCATGCCGCCCACGGTCGTGAAGAGCAGCATCACGCCGCCAATGCAGATGACGGAGATGGCCGCGGCGGTCGCCATATCGGTCTTCGGAAGAAAGGCGTGCCACACGGTCGACATCACGACGGAGGTCAAGAGAAGGCGCACCCCGTCGGCAATCGTGCGCATGATGATGAAGAGCGATGCGGCCAGACTGCGCACGCTGCCGCCAAAACGGCTCCGCAGCAGTTCGTAGATCGTCAGCAGGTTCCGGCGAAAGTAGGCAGGAATGAAGAGCAGGCAGATGACGACCCGGCCGATCAGGTAGCCGAACACGAGCTGCAGAAACGTGAAGTTGCCGCCTCGCGCGTAAATGAGACCGGGCACGGAGATGAACGTGATCGCAGAAGTTTCCGTGGCCACGATCGATCCGGAGATCGCCCACCACGGAAGATCGCGCCCTGCCAGAAAGTAGTGGCGCGTCGTCTTCTGCCGCTTCCGGCACCAGAACCCGATCGCGACTACACCCCCGAGGTAGGCGACGATGATGGC
>DATLVW010000412.1:0-6424 GCA_035577085.1 Thermoanaerobaculia bacterium | reverse complement strand
GCAGGGGCCCCTGGTGGGGACCCGGCCACGCCTCGCGGCATCGGTCGCGAAACGGTTCGCGTGTTGAGTG
Source organism: Thermoanaerobaculia bacterium (assembly GCA_035577085.1). Classification (GTDB taxonomy): domain Bacteria; phylum Acidobacteriota; class Thermoanaerobaculia; order Gp7-AA8; family Gp7-AA8; genus JADGNZ01. Next base: position 6,354 of record DATLVW010000412.1, on the reverse strand, counting down.
CGATCTCCGGCGGACGATAGAAGACGATGTCGAGTTCTTTGTTGGGGGACTCGCTGCGAAACAGCGCCTGTGCCGGTATGACCGCCAGCATAGCCAGTAAGAAGACATGGATCGCCGTACTCTTCGCCATACTGCGGGCCGTCGGAGCCCCGGATGTTTTGAATATGATCTTTGTTTCCATGGTTGTCACCAATCAACCACCTCAATTGGCCGCGACAAATTCGATCTTCAAATCCTCAACGCCCGATTTTGCGAGATCAATGATGCGTAGAACCGCCTCATAGTTCAGGCGATCGTCGACGGCCAGAAACAGGGCGCGCTGTTCCGGCGGTCGGCGGCCCAGAATCTCCGCCACTCGCGAAGGCAATTCGGCCACAGGGATCTTTTGATCCGCCAGGGTCACCTGACAGTTCTTGGGTATCCCTTCCCCTGCTGGCGGCGCGAGGATGGGGCACGTCGCGGAGCCGATGCTCAGGATCAACTGGGATTCGGCAACCTGAGCCGATGTATCGGCGGAGGCTCGGGGGATATCAACGTCGTAACCTTCCATCAGGAGCGGTACGACGACCATAAATATGATCAGCAGCACGAGCACCACGTCGACGAGCGGAGTGATGTTGATTTCAGACTGCAGACTGGAGCCAGAATCGTTGCTGTTGAACTGCATGATGTCACTTTCCTTCTGCGCCGGTGCGCTTGGCGATCAGCCCCACCCCGCGGAAGCCGGCCTGCTCGATCGCGACCATGACCTCGCGGACCTCGCGGAAATTGAGCTTTGCATCGCCCCGGATCACGATCTTGGGGTTCGCTTCGGCGCCCACCGCAGCGCGGAGCGTTTCGTCAAAATGCTCGGCGGCAACGGCCTGGTCGTTGATCCACAGCCCGCCAGAATCGTCGATGGAGACCAGGATTCGGCCTCTCTCGTCGCCCTGCGAGTTTGGTTTCGTCGTGTTCGGCAGGTTGACGTCGGGTCCCTTCCGCATCTGCGGCGCCATCACCATGAAGATGATCAGCAGGACCAGCACCACGTCGACGAGCGGCGTGATGTTGATGGCCGCTTGCATCCGAGCTGGCTCACCGAGTCGCATAGGCTGGGCCATCCTTCTTGACCGAGGGCGCCTTGACTTCCACCTCTTCGACGTCAAGCCCCTTGAGCTCTGGAATTTTGAACAAGCGGTTCACGAGTTGGGACGAAGCCCGATTCATTTCGACATGGAAGGTCTCCATCTTGCCTGTGAAGTGGTTAAAGGCGACGACGGCCGGAATTGCGACGAAGATACCCAAGGCCGTCGAGACCAGGGCCTCAGCGATGCCGCCTGAAACCACAGACATTCCGCCAGACCCTGTGGCCGCGATGCTCCGGAAGGCGTTAATAATTCCGACCACGGTGCCGAAAAGACCAACGAAGGGGGCAGTGGAGCCGATCGTGGCAAGGAACCCAAGACCCCGCTTCAGCTGAATCAGCGTTTCAGAGATAGAGTCCCGGAGTGCGCTCGTGACGAGTTCGAGCGAAGCCGTCGGATCGCCTCCGTTCTGGGCCACGGCGTCGTACTCGGCGATGCCGGCCGAGACCACTTGCGCCACGTGGGAATTCTGCTGCTGACCCGCGGCTTCGATCAGATTCTGGACATCTCCCCCGTGAAGGAACTTCTTGAACTCGGGCTTGAACTTATCCGACTGGCCCGAGGCTGAAGAGAAGCGGCGGTGCTTTTCTATGATCATCCCCACCGAAAAAACAGAGAGCAGGGCGAGGGAAAAGATCACCGCGCCTCCGAATATACCGACGTGTCGTAGCAGTTCAGCTAAACTCATTGCTTCCTCCTTTGCGCCTCAATGGCGGGCGCTGCCGCATTCCCATTCGTCGTCGCACCGCCGGGGCGTGGTGTTTCCGATCGAATTTCGTAGTAACTGAGCATTCGCATGAACACTTCTTTGTCTACTGGCCGCCTCGAGTCATCAAGCAACGTCGAAACGCCAGGGCCATTGGCGAGTTCCGAGCTCTTCCAGGGAACGATGACCAGTGCTTTAGGCGCTTCCTGATTGCCCAAAATAGACATGCCGAGCGCCTTTCCTCCGGGGACGGAAGTCAACTTGGCCTCGTCTTCCGTCTTTGGCTGCGGCTCTTCAGTCTGTTTCTTTTCCTCCTCCTTCTTTACCTCTTGTGTCTTTGCGTGGGACTTTTCGGTCTTGTCCCGTGCAGCTTCCTTCTTTGGCTGCGCTGCTTGCTGAGCAAGTACAGCCGTGGGCACCAAGGCAAGGACCCCAATGGAAATCCAATGAACGCTAGCCTTCCTCATCGCTCCTCCCGTTTCTTTGCGCGGTTGCGAAGATCGGCAATCCACTTGACGACCTCCGCGTCACCTGGAACGATCCGGCCGTACGCCTCGTAATGCTCCATCGCGCAGGTGTAATCCCCGAGATACAAGTCGCACAGAATCGCAAGGTTCCTGTGGGCGTACTGAAAGTCGGCGGACTGTGCCAGGGCTGCCTCATAACTTGCGCGCGCCTTCGCAAACTGCGTCTTGCGCCGCTGCACCATACCGAGTTCATTGTAGGCGACAGGCTGTTTTGGATCCAATTGCAGTGCCTTGTTCAGGCTGGCTTCGGCGCGGTCCAGGTCGCCGGTGCGCGCATAAGCGATGCCGAGATCGATGTGCGCCGCCGTCAAAGCAGGCATCTTCTCGGTCATTTTGAGCAGTAGGGCAATGCCCGGCTCGTACCGCTCCTCCTTTAGCATGCCCACAGCGGACTCGTAGTTGGCGCGCATTTCATCGGTGACGCCAGCGCCCTGGGTGATCGCGTTGGCTGATTTCGAGGAGTTGGAGACCTGCGACGCAGGCGAGCCCTCCACATGATTGTCGATCGCGGCGAGGAAGCCGCTGCTCGTTTCGTGTTTCGCGTAGCGGCCGGGCATCAGCTCGGTGAGCCTGCTGAGACTCTTCTCAGTCCACGAGTTGAAAGTGCCGGCGCGCAACAATTCCATGTTCTTCTCGTGCACGTTAATGGCTTTTTCCTCGAACGGGAACGCCGCCTCATCGAGCTTGTTCTTGAACTCTTCCAGATCCTCGGGTTTCAAGTCGTCCGGCCGCTCCGACTCGAGCAGCGAGCGACTCAAATTGGAGTACGTCTCGGCCATGTAATACGTCGCTGCCGCCGTCACCTCGTCAATTCCGTAGTTCGCAAGCTGGCCCATGGCGGCAATCGTGGCATCCATACGCTGCTTTTTGTCCTGCAGGCTGGTTTCGAAGGGTTGCCGCAGTTTCACGACGGCAAAATTTTCATAGAGCTGCTCTGCGAGGACGAGGGCCGAGCGCGCCGCAAGCGTCCGCGTCCGGCCGCTCCTTTCCGATCCGGCGGCCGCATCGGCACTTACAATTTCTTTCAACTGCTGGTGATAGAGCGTCTCGTCGTGCGCGGTCTTGTACATCTCGGCGATCTTGAGCCGCGTCTCGATGGCCGTCTCTACCGGTTTGGGAAACTCTTTAACGTACCGGTTGTATGCTTCCAAGGCGCGCTCTCGGGAATTGGATTGCGTGTAGAGGTCTCCGGCATCGAGCAGCGCCTCGCTGCGTAACGCCGGATCGTCGGACTGAGAAGCAATGCGCTCATATTCGCCGGCAGCGTGCGACAACTCGCCGCTCTGCCGGTAGGCGTAGGCGATCTGCTTGGTGGCCTCGAGCTGCAGTTTGTTCTTCGGGAAGGTCGTGCGAAACGCTTCAAGCACGTCCACCGCCGCCTTCCAGTCCTGCAGCCGGATTAGCGCGGCTCCCGCGTCGTACTCAGCCGTCTCACGGATAGCTGATGAAGGCGCCGCTGTGCGAATCCTGAGGAAGTTGTCGGCGGCGGCACGATAATCCTTCGCCTCGTTGGCGAGCTCACCCTGTTTGTAAATCGAGGCGGCTAGGTTGTCGACGAAAGCGGCGCGAGACTTGTCGCTCTCAGGCGTGGCTGCCAGCACCTGTGTGTAGGCGAGTTCGGCCCTCGGGTATTCGGCGACCTCGAACGAGCCATGCGCAACCACAATCCACGCGGAACGCCGGATCGATGCGGCTGCGCTCGGATATTTATCAAGGACGCGCTGGTCGGCCTCGATGGCGGCCTTATAGTCCTTCATCTCGTACATGTCATCAGCGGCCGCTCCGAGGATCGCTGCCGCGTGTTCGTCCTGCGGGAACGTGTCAGCAAATTTGAGGGAGCTTGCGACCGTATCGCGCTTGACGGCGTCCTGCTGCTTTTTGTCGGCAACCTTCAGCTGCTCGCGGTATGCATAGATCGCGGCGTAACCTGCACCCGCCGACTGCGGGTGCGGCGCATATCCGTACGCCGTGCGTTCATACTGTTTGGCCGCCTCGCCGAAATCCGCGTTCTCCAAAAGCAGGTCCGCAAGCTGATAGTTGACGGACGCCGAATCAGCTTCCTTCGGGAAGGACTCAAGGTATGCGCCGTACCATTGGCTTGCCTCGCGATAGTTCGTGAGCTTCTCGTCTGCGCCGTTTGTGTTCTGATACTGGGCGTGATAATGCGTTGCGAGGTCTTTCAGGTTCGTCTTCAAGTAGGCCAATACTTCCGGCGACTCTTCGGGTTTGAAATGTCGCCAGTATTCGGACTTCAGGCCGTACTTGGAAGCGAACTCACGCTTCGACTCCAGTACCAGCTTGGGGAACCCCCCCTGGGTGAAAGTATCCACGACGCGCATGCTGAATCGTGGCGCGGCACGGTGGAACGGATAAAGCGCTACGAAGCTTTTGTACGTCTTGGCAGCATCGTCGAACCGCAGCTTACCGAGATAGTGCTCACCAAGACTGGAGTAAATGCGGTCCTCATAGGAGCGATTCCCGAACTTGGAGAAGTATTCCGGCGCGGTCTCCGGCCCGCCGAGGTTGCTGAAGCTCAGGCTGATCACCCGGAACGTATCCGCAACGCGGCGATCGTCGTCCTCATCATGTTTCTGATCGAAGTCGTAACCGATCGATACTTTGTAGTCGAGCAGGGCAATATACCTTTGCAGAGCCTCTTCGTAGAATTCCTGCTTGTAGAACGTCCATCCGAGCTTGTAGAGACCGAGTTCGTAGAACTCGGAGGCATGGCGCAGTTTGACGATGCCCGAATAGGCGCTCTCGGCGTCGCGGTAGCGTCTTCGCGTGAAGAAATACTCCCCGCGCCTGAACTGCACTTCGTCGAGGTGCGAGGAATGAGGATTCGTGCGGATCAGGCGCTCCATTGTATCGATGGCCTCGTCGGTGCGGCCGAGCTCGTCGTACGCCCGCGCCATCTGATAGAGAACCTGATCGCTGTTCTTGTAACTGGGGTACTCGGTGAGCAGCCGATTGTAGAGAGCGATCGCCTCGAGGGGACCCTCGGCATCTGCGCCAGCGCGTACCGCATCCGCCGGCGAGGCGCTGGCGTTACTGCCCGCCAGGATTCCGGCCTCTGCCGTCGTGCGCCGCTCGAAATCCTGATCGGATTCGTGCAATGGCGCGCCGGCAGCGCCCGGATTCGGAGTGCCTACCCGCGAGCCCGAGAGTACTTGGGCGGGCTTCGGGGCGGCCATTTCGAGCGGCTTGGTGTTGCCAGGACGTATCCCGAACTGCTTCTCGAGTTGCAGGTCGGCGAGGCGCCGCATGGCTTCCGGAGTCATTGCAGTCTCCGGTGCCTCCTCGAGGAAGCGGCGGTATTGCTGCATGGCCTGATCGAGGCCTCGCTCAATCTTCACCTCTTGCACGTCCGGACGCACGTTCCGCAGCTCCGCCAGCGTTCCCGCCGTCCCCACCGGCTTGACGGGACGGGCGGCGCAACCGACCATGAAAACCGGCGCGATCACTATCGGAATGGCGAAGCGAGGCATCAGTGTCCCCCCGCGTCGGACTGGGCTCGTGCAGCTCGATCGTAGCTATCGGCAATGCCGAAGCGCGCCTCGGTTTGCTGGGCGGCCAGGCGTTCCCGGCGAGCCTCGAGTTGGTCGATGGCGACGGTCTCGATCATGTGTCCCTGCCGGGCGATCAATACGTCGACACGTTGCAAGGCTTCCTCGACGCGCTCGCGGAGCCGTGCAATCTGAACGTCGTAACCGACGTAACTGTGCGTCGCCGCCTGCCTCGTTCTAACGAAGGCGTCATACTGCCGAGTCAGAGTGTCAACAGGTGCATTCAGTTCGCTTAGGTGTACGTGTGCCGCGGTCAGCCGCTCGTTGTACTCAGTTTCCAGCCGCCACGTGAGCGCGCCGGCCAGGCGGTCCGCGCGCTGACGAAGCGCAAGAGATTCAGGGTCGTTAGAGTTGCCGAGCTGCTTATCGATGCCTGCGATGCGCTCGCTGGCGATCTGCTCCTCCGCCGTCGCTAGATAATCCGGCCGCGG
>DATLVW010000411.1:0-14688 GCA_035577085.1 Thermoanaerobaculia bacterium | reverse complement strand
CGGGCGGCTTCGGCAGTCTCAGGATGACACAATCTCGGTTGGCCTATCACTCGGGATGACACTCAACCTCGGCATCCTGATAGGACTTATCTCTGCCTTCGCGTCCGTTCGATCACGTCGGCCTGGAAGCGCATCTTCGTGCTCATGCTGCGCAGCTCGGAGCTGGCTTTCTCCTCGGGATTAGAGCTCGGCAGCACGCTGCCTTCCTCACTCCCCTGCTTCGCGATCTGCTCGTCGATGCGCTGGAGGAACGAGCGGGCCGAGTCGTGGCCCTGCAGTTTCATGAGGTGATTGCGCGCCGCGATCTCGACGAGAAGCGCGAGATTGCGCCCCGAGGCCACGGGCAGACGGACGTAGGGTTTGGAGACGCCGAGGAGCTCGAAGGTCTCGCCGGTGATGCCAAGGCGGTCGTACTCGGTCCCCTCGACCCACTTCTCCAGCCTCACCACCAGATCGATCGGTTTCACATCGCGCGTCGACGCCACGCCGAAGAGATCCTTGATGTCGATGATGCCGATGCCGCGCAGCTCCATGTGATGCCGCAGCAGGTCGTTCGAGTAGCCGAGAAGTACATCGTTCGGATGGCGCTTGATGACCACCATGTCGTCCGCGATCAGCCGGTGCCCGCGATAGATCAGATCGAGCGCGCACTCGCTCTTGCCGATGCCGCTGTCGCCGAGGAGGAGAACGCCGATACCGTAGACGTCGAGAAGGCCCGAATGCATCGTCAGCTTCGGCGCCATCGTCTCTTCGAGGAAGTACGTCGTGCGCGTGATCGACGTCGACGACATGGCTTGTGTCGAAAAGAGCGGCACGGAGCGCTTTTCGCACTCGTGGCGGAACTCCTCGAGCGGCGCGATTCCCTTCGTGACGATGAAGCAGGAGACGTCGAGCGCGGCCACGTCGCGCACCCGTTTCTCGCGAAGCCGCGGCGGAAGGGAGAGCAGGTACTTGATCTCGGACTCGCCGATGATCTGGACGCGCCACTGCTTGATGTATTCATAGTAGCCGGCGAAGGCGAGGCCGGGCTTCTGCACGCGCGGACGGAGAATGACACGGTCGAGACCGTCCTCCCCCGTGACGAGTCTGAGGGAGAGATCGTCGAGGTCGCCGGAACGGAGAACGCCGACTGTGGTCGGGATGAAGTCTTCGGCGGCCTGGTTGGTCACGGGCCTATGGTAAGCGAATCAATGCAACAAGAAACCGCTGCCGTCATCGAGACGGCAGCGGCCGGAGAGTGATCGAGGTGCTGTCTACTTCGTTTTGATCGAGGCCTGTGCGGCCGCTTCGAACGCGGCGTCGAGGCGCTTGGAGTCGTCCTTGCCGCGCGGGCGGTCCTTCCCGGTGTTCGTGTCAGCGTTGATGGTTACCTCCATGGGTCCTGCCGGCGTCGACGCGAATCCGAAGTGGAAGCTCCGGATCGTGCGTCCGGCGCCCATCGTTCTCGCTCCTTCGCTCATATCGGAGCCACCCGTACCCAGGTCGGCGCCTCCCTTCCCACCGCCGCCGCTGTCGCCGCTGGAGCCTCCGCTCAGCGCGTTGGCCATGATTGGGCTGTCTTGATGCACCGAGCTTCGGTCGGTGAAGTCGCTGGCGTCGTAGGAGGTAGGGGCGCCCAGGAGAATGATCAGCTTCCCGCGAAGGGTCTTCGACCCCGGCAGATGCGTACCTTCGATCGTCAAGTGCTTATCCGCCTGCTCCACGCGGGAAGCCACCTCTGCCGCAAACCCAGGGCCGCGGCTGGCGAGGAACGTGTCGACGAATCGCTGTGCCTCATCGTCGGTCCGGACGGACGCCCACTGCTGGCGCTCGGCCCTGGTCATGAAATATCCCTGTGGCGAACTGTCCCAGCCCTTGAACTTCACCAATCCATCAGCAAGTAGAGATGCTGAAAAAAGAAGAATTCCTGCCGCGAACAGCAGACGTGTTTTCATCGAGAGCCTCCTAGTAGCCAATTGGGTAAGAATACTGCTCGTCTCTGGTTTGATCAAACGATCAACGAGTGCGCTTTGATCCCGCGGGTTAACTTTCCGACTCAGAGTGGCGATTACGAGGCACGCCCCTGCCGGATGGACATCCGCGGCCAAGCTATCTGTGTCACAATCCCGGTCGATAATCCGACATCAAGGCGGGCATCCATGAGAAAAAGGCATCTGATCGGCGCTGCAGTCCTCTGTTTTGCGGCCGTCGCGGCATTTGCTGGCGGTCTCTCGAAGTACAAGGGATGGGACAAAACCCCTCAGGGATATCTGATGACGGCCTCCGAACGATCCCAGTGGGCAAGCGTCAAGACGGACGACGAGGCCGAAAAGTTCGTTAAAGACTTTCTCGCCAGACGCGGCCCCGACTTCGCCGACCAGGTGAATTTTGCCGCGGCCCAGGCCGACAAGTACTTCACCACGGGAAAGACACCTGGCTCACGCACGGAACGCGGCCGGCTCGTCATCATCCTTGGACCTCCGTCCGCGATGTCCAAGACCGATACCCCGGTGCGCGGCGCCCTGCGCACTCCCTCAGGCGGAGCGCTGACGAATATGAACGAAGGCGGTGGCTCTGCGAACTCCGCCGGTGGCTCCGTCGACGATTACGCGGGCGCGGCGAACAACGCCGGCGCCGGCGATAGCATGCTGCACACGTATTCATTCACCTACGACGCTAAACGGCTGCCGCCGCGATTCGACAGCAATCTCGACGTCGTCATCGCTGTGGACCCCGGCGGCAGAGAGCGCATCGACCGCAAGACGCAGGCCGACCTCGACAAGGTGTACGAGATGGCCGCACAGTTGAAGCTTATTCAACCGGCTTCCCGGTAAGCACGGCAACGGGCCGGTTGACTGCACAACGACCGGCCCGCCCGAAGGCTTCAGATCAAAGCGTTAGTAGCCGGGTCCTTTCGATCACACTTCCGGTGCGATGAGCCCGAGGTTGTTGTCGCGCCGCTTGTAGATGACGGAGATGCGATCGTTGTCGAGATCGCGAAAAACGATGAACTCGTTCTTCGATCCGTCCAGCGACTCCGCGGCATCCTCGATCGTCATCGGCAGGATGGCCAGGCTGTTTGTCTTGATGATCCGGGGAAGACGGGCCTTGCCGCCTTTGCGCAGCTTGCCGGGCTCGAGCACCTGCACCGCCCACTCCGTCACCTGACCAGCCACGCTCTTGTTGAGCACACCGTCTTTGCGATGATGATCGCGAATCGTCTTCCGGTTCTTCTGGGCCTGGCGTTTGACGTGATCGAGCGCCTTGTTGATCGCGTCCTGCATCGATTCGCCGGATTCCTGCACCGACTTCACATCGTGATCTTTCCCTTTGATGAGAATCTCGCAGATGTTCCGGTACTTCTCGACCTGCAGAACGACGCGTACGTCGATGACATCGTTGAATAGTTTCTCGACGATCTTTCCGACCTTCGTCGTGATCAGAGTGCGGATGTCCTCAGTGACTGTGTAATGCCGTCCGGCAATTGTCGTAGCCATGAGCGCTATCGTATCTCCGCGGAAGCCTGGCTGCTACGAAACACGGCTGTTCCCCTCGGGAACCGGCTCCGGCCCGCCGCGGTGGTGGTCGCGGATCTTCTCGCGGCTCTTCTGCGCCTGGCGCTTGATGTGGTCGACGGCGGCGTTGATGGCATCGGCCATCGATGTCTCTGACTCCTGCACGGCTTTGGCGTCGTGATCCTTGGCGACAACGAGGATCTCGCACGTGTACCGGAACTTCTCGACGTGCAGCATGACGCGTACGCTGCTGACGTCCTGGAACAGCCGATCCTCGACACGACCGAGCTTCGATTCGATCAGCGCGCGGATGTCGGGTGTGACTTCAAAGTTACGCCCCACGATCTCGGGGGTGACTGCTGCCATTCAAGGCCTCCCTTGTGACTTCAGAAAACCGGCTTCAGAAGATCTGCTTGCGGTCCGTGGATGAGGGGATGTTCAGCTCATCGCGGTACTTGGCAACCGTACGACGGGCAATATTGATGCCTTCATCGTTCAGGATCTTCATGATCTTCGAGTCCGACAGCGGTTTCCGTGGATCCTCGCCGTCGATGAAGCCCTGAATCTTCTTCTTGACCGTGAGGCTGGAGATGTCTTCGCCGGTATCGGAGTCGATGCCGCTGTGGAAGAAGTACTTCATGAGGAACAGTCCGCGCGGCGTGTGCATGTACTTGTTCGACACGACGCGGGAGACGGTGGACTCGTGCATCTGGATGTCGTCGGCGACGTCGCGCAGGACGAGCGGGCGCAGGTAGTCGATACCCTTCTCCAGGAACTCGCGCTGGTGTTTCACGATCGACTCGGCCACTTTGTAGATCGTGCGCTGCCGCTGGTCGAGCGACTTGATGAGCCAGACGGCCGAGCGGATCTTGTCTTTGATGTAGTTGACGGTCTCGCCGTCCGACTTCGAGTCCATCGAGTTCAGCATCGAGCGGTAACTGCCGTTGATGCGCAGTTTCGGCATGCCGTCTTCGTTGAGAACGATGACGTAATCGTCGCCGACCTTCTGAATGTAGACGTCGGGCTCGACGTAAATGGCGCGCTCGTTCGAGTACTTGCGCCCCGGTTTCGGGTCGAGGTGCTTGATGATCTCGACGACGCCCTCCAGCGTCTTCATGTCGATGCCGAGAGCCTTGGCGATCTGCACGAAGTGACGCTGCATGAACAGGTCCCAGTGGTCGCGGACGATCGACTCGACCAGCGTGTTGTCGACCTCGAGAAACTGGAGCTGCAGCAGCAGACACTCGCGAAGATCGCGGGCTCCGACGCCGATCGGATCCAGCGACTGAATCGCAGCGATGGCCTTCTCGACGTCAGCCGGATCGTACGGACCGGCCGCGGCAATCTCTTCGCTGGTAGCGCGGAGGTAGCCGTCCTCGTCGATGTTGCCGATGATGAAGGCGCCAATGTCCTTGACCGCCGGTGAGGCATCGCTCATGCCGAGCTGCCACGCCAGGTGATCGGTGAGGTTCGGAGGACGCGTGAGAGTGTTCTCGATGGGGAACTCTTCGTGGTCCTCCCCCATCCGCGGGTTGTATCCGTACTCGATGTAGTCCTGGAAGTAGGCGTCGTAGTCGATTTCGTCGAAGGAGTCCTTCTCCTTCTCCGGCGCGGGCTCCGCGGCTTTCGCTTCTTCCTCGGTCTGCGTTTTCTCCTGCGCTTCGACCTCCGCTTCTTCCTGCTTGGCCTCGTCCGCGGATTCCTCCAGCAGCGGGTTTTCCAGCAGTTCCTGGTTGAGCACTTCCTGGAGCTCGAGTTTCGACAACTGCAGCAGCTTGATCGCCTGCTGCAGCGACGGCGTCATGATCAGTTTCTGGGATAGCTTGAGGTGTAGTTTCTGTTCTAGTGCCATAGCTGGATCGACAGGTTACTTCGCTTTCCTTGGGAGCATGCGTCAGTTCAGATTGAAAGATTCGCCGAGATAAATCCGCCGGACCTCCGCGTCTGCCGAAAGACTCTCAGGAACTCCCTGCCGGAAAATCTCACCCTCTTTGATGATGTAAGCGCGGTCAGTGATCTTCAGAGTCTCGCGTACGTTGTGATCGGTGATGAGGATGCCGATCCCGCGGGCACGAAGCTGCGAAACGATTCGTTGGATCTCAAATACCGCAATTGGATCGATTCCTGCAAACGGCTCATCCAGCAAGATGAATGCCGGGTTGATGGCGAGGCTTCTCGCGATCTCGACCCGCCGCCGTTCGCCGCCCGAAAGTGAGAAGGCCCGGTTCTTGGCGATGTGCGTGATCCCGAACTCCTCGAGCAGCATCCGCGTGCGCCGTTTCCGCTCCGCCAGCGGCAGATCCATCGTCTCGAATACGGCCAGCAGATTCTCTTCGACGGTCAGCTTGCGGAAGACCGATGCTTCCTGCGGCAAGTAGCTGATCCCCCGCTGCGCACGCAGATACATGGGAAGCGCGGTGATGTCGTCGCTGCCGAGGGTGACCTTCCCATCGTCGGGACGGACCAGACCGACGATCATGTAGAAGGTCGTGGTCTTTCCCGCACCGTTCGGCCCGAGGAGTCCGACGATCTCACCCTGCTTGATCTCGACCGAGACGTCTTTGACCACTTGACGCCGTTTGTAGACCTTGACGAGATGCTCCGCGGCCAGACGCAACGGCGCGTCCGGCGTTCGCTCGCGGTCCGATGTGGTGAAGGGCACAGTGGAAGAACGGTCAGACATTCAGGGAGGGGATGTTAGCGTATTGCGCGGCGGTAGCTGTGACGGTCAAAAAAAATTGAACCACAGAGGCACTGAGCTCTCAGAGTTGACCTCTGCGACCTCTGTGTCTCTGTGGTAGCGGGTTCGCCTACCCGGACCGCGCTGCTAATCAAGGCGGCGGCTTGTACGTTCCCTGCATCGGCTCCACGACGTCGACCTTGTTGCGCTCCAGGTCGAGCGAGATCTTCTTTCCCGGCAGTGAGCCGGTCGGCGTGGTGACGAGGGCCGGAGAGCCGATCAGGTAGACCATTCGCTGCGCGACGTTGTATGTGGCCTTGTCGCCCGTGCCACGGCGCATGGTGGCCTTCTCCACGAGAACGACCTTTTCCTGGGCGTCGATGTGATCCATCTTCTTGGCGGCATCGAAGAAGAACGAGGCGTGCTCGGAACTGAAATGCCGTCCTTCGCCGTCATCGATCTGCACGCTGCCGTTGAGATCGATGCGCCGGTCCGCCTTGCGTGCGATGAGCACATCGCTCGTTGATTGCATCGGCACCTTGCGCACCTCGGCGGCCGCTTTCGTGCTCGTGTTGTAGAGCAGCGTCCTCACATTGCCGCGGGCGGTGATCTGATCGCCGGCGCCCTGGACCTGCAGCTCCTGCGAGAAGACCGTGTTCGTTTCCTGCCACGCACGCACGTGACCGCTGAAGATCCCCACCTTCGTGGCCTGCTGCATCATCACCGTGTCGGAGTTCACGAAGACCGGCTTGCCCGCCGGGAAGATGCTGGTGGCGTCGGCGCTGACTGCGGCCGGCGCACCGTTCGCCTGCTTCGATACGAGCAGTGCGATCACCTCGCCGGTCCCTCGCGCCGTCCCCGCGCGCGGTGAGAACTCGATCAGCTTCGCCTTCAGCGTCTGCCCATCCGAGACGACGGAAGGGAAGAATCCCGGCTCGCCCGTCAGCGTGACGTGATCGCCGGTGATGTCGTAATTCGCGCGCACCGAATGCGCGTCATTCTTTGGATCCTGGTAGTGAACGTTGCCGTCGAGCGCAGCGCTGGCAGCACGGTGCGTGGCAGGATCGAAGTAGACGACGAGGTGTCCCGATGTCATCAGGCGCTTGATCGGCGCGGTCTCCCTCATCGTCACGTTGTCGTCGGCCTTCATCTCGGTGACCTGCTTGTTGGCGATGCCGACGCGGAAGGTGTGCGCCACGAGATCACGATTGGGCGGACCTTCGATCACCGCATGAGCGGGTGCCGTGTCGCCGACAAAGTTCATCGCGCTGATCTCGCCCGTCGCGCCGATCTCGCTGAAGAAACGGTCCGCGGTGATCGTCTTCCGTCCCTCGGTCTCGGAACTCTTCCCTGCCAACGCCGAATCGCCGGTCATGACGATCGTCAGATGTCCCTGCCCTTCCAGCGCCATGAGAGCCTTGTGATCGGCACCGAAGCGGCCGACCACGTGATCGACGGTGAAGCGATCGCTGTCGCGCGTGGCCACGACGTCCTTGGTGAAGTCCGCGTAGTTTTCCTTGCGCCGGAAAACCCCCTCTTGCCCTTTGATGTTCAGCGGCGACTCGGCAGGAGTTTGCGGTGCCATCGTGGCATCGACCTTCTCGTAGAGCCGCACCATCTCGCCCGGCACGTCCATGTCGAGTGCGCCACCACTCCCCGTCCAGCGGTCGATCTTGAAATTCACGGCGACGTGATTTGTCAGGTGGACACCGTCGAAGTGGATCTCGGCAGTGGTGATCTCCACGCCGTCGCTCGACGTGACGCGCACCCCGCCCTTGGCGTCGGATTCCTTCGTGTTGCTATTGAACTGCGCCTGCGGACAAACGACCTCGTACGTCAGCCCTTTGGGCCGGTAGATCGTCATCTGCACGTTCTCGAGGGTGTTCCAGCCGGACTGAAAGGCGACGACACGCTCGGCGCGGATGTGAGAGGCCAGCCGTCCGTTGATCGTCTGCGTATCTTCGAAGGTCGTCGACACGATGGCAGGCTTGTCGATCGGGCGGATCGTCGACGTCACCGGAATCGTCCCAGCCTTGTCCCGCTTCGGTTTTCCGCGAGTCCAGCTCAGCGCGATGACGAGCACAAAGCCGATGAAGACGAGGGGAAGTGCGACGCGAAGGATGCGGATCGTGCGCTGCACGTCGCCCGCAACTCGTTAAGGGTGAAGGCTATTCCGTAGAGTGTGGGCGTCTCGCCCGCGGGCAGTCGGGCGTCCTCGCCCGAGTGGTGGCCTGACGATGACTGACGTTCCGTGCGCTTGGCTCTTATCCGAAATTCTAACCACCGGGGCGAGACGCCCCGCTGGCCGCGAGCGAGACGCTCGCACTCCTCGCGTCAACAATCACCAGCTTCGCACCCGTCGGCGAGTAACTATCGGGCTCGATCTGGAACAACAAATCGACGGTCGCGCCGCGCAGCAGATCCGGTGCAAGGGCGCACGCCGATGGCCAAAGCACCGCCAGCCCCCTCCCCGTCCCGTCGTCGATCGTAATCTCGCAACAATCCTCGGCGAACTCTCGCGTTGCGATGACCGATGCGTTGCGCGCGAGGAACAGCGGCTGCAGATTGCCCGCTCCGAATGGCTGCAGCATCTCGTGTGCGGCGACAAACTCCCGGTCGATCTCCGCCAGCGTCACCTCGGCATCAACCTGCGATTCGCGGAGAAAAAGTGCGTCGTCGAGCGAGGCAAACCGTTCCTCCAGCCTCCGCCGCAGCTCATCGACGTTCGACGCCGGCAACGAGAACCCGCACGCGAACTCGTGTCCGCCGAAATGTGTGAACAGCTCCGCGACCGATTCGAGCTGCTCGTGCAGATTGATCGTTCCGATGCTCCGTCCCGATCCCACCGCCACATCGCCCTCGATCCCGATCGCCAGCGTCGGCCGGTGGTAACGCTGCGCAATCCGTCCCGCGGTCAAGCCGAGGACGCCTTTGTGCCAGTTGTGTCCGGCGAGGACGAAGATGTGCTCGCTCCCCATCCGTGCAACCTCTTCCTCCGCCTCCGCCCGCACGCCCTTCTCGATCTCCTGCCGTTCGGCGTTCAGGCGGTCGAGCTCCGCGCAGAGCGTCCAGGCCGATTCTTCCGACGCGGCGGCGAAGAGATCGATCGCGGTCTCGGCAGATGACAGCCGTCCGGCGGCATTGATGCGCGGACCGATCTTGAAGCCGATATCTACGGCTCGTAGAGGCCGTCCCAGCATCCCCAGACGACGGATCAGTGCGCGCAGACCGGGATTGCGAGGGTCGGCCAGACCTGCGAGGCCGAGGGATGCGATGGTGCGGTTTTCGCCGATGAGAGGCGCGACGTCTGCCACCGTTCCGATCGCCGCGATCTTCAACAGCGACGCGATCGACATCTTCGAGCCGCTCCGTCGCAGCAACTCGCAGCAGAGCTTGAACGCGACTCCGACACCTGCCAGATCCTTGAACGGATACTCACATCCCTCCTGTTTCGGGTTGAGCACCGCCGCCGCCGCGGGGAGCATCTCCGGTGGAAGATGATGGTCGGTGATGATGACGTCGATCCCGCGCTCGATCGCCACGCGCACCGGATCGACGCTGGTGATGCCGCAATCAACCGTGATCACGAGCCGGACATCTCTCTCAGCCAGCACGCGATCGAGTACGACCGTCTTCAGCCCATAGCCGTCGACGAGCCGGTGGGGAACGACGTGCGCTGCGTCGGCGCCGAGGGCGCGAAGAACTGTTTGGAGAAGAACGATGGAGGTGACGCCGTCGACGTCATAGTCGCCGTAGATGAGGATGGTCTCCCGGTCCCGCACCGCCCGTTCGATCCGCGCACACGCGTCGCCAATACCGTGGATCGTCGATGGATCGTGCAGGTCGTCAATACACGGCGCGACAAATCGCCGGTAGTCATCCAACGTCGTGATGCCGCGCCGGACCAGAATCGCCCGCAGCTTGTCATTGCCGATGGGAAGGTCCGGAAGCTCCCGCGGCGCCTCGAGCATGTGCCATGCGTCATGGAGCATGAGGTGGAGTCTACGCGACCGTGAATGGTCTACGGTTGGTAGAACTTAGACGATGGAACGATGCACCGAGGTAGCCTCGAAATATGAAGTTCGAGTGGGACCACAAGAAGAATCTCAGCAACCTGAGCAAACACAGACTCTCGTTCGCGGAAGCGTCGACGGTCTTCGGAGACCCGCTGCACCGGACCTTGGCGGACCCGCGACACTCCTTCGAGGAGTTTCGTTTCCTCACGACGGGTTACACTTCCGCAGGACGGCTGGTAATCGTGGCACACTCCCAACGCGGTGAGCGTGTTCGGATAATTACAGCCCGTCTCGCGTTGCCGAAGGAAAGAAGATTCTATGAGTCAGAAAACTAGCGAACTAGAAGAAGACGACATTCCTGAAATGGACCTTCACGGTGGCGCTCGTGGCAAGTACTACGAGCGTTACATGCAAGGGACGAACGTGATTCTCCTCGATCCGGATCTCGCCGATGTTTTTCACGATTCAGCCGTGGTCAATCAGGCGCTGCGGGAGTATTTGTCCGAGCATGGCGCACCCCCAGAGCGCACGCGCTAAGCGTCTTCCCTGCGCCCTCCGCGTCTCCGCGTGAAACGGTTCTCCTTCGCACTCGCAGCACTTAATGCCCCGCCGCCTCCCGCCGCCCCTTTCCGTATTGATTAACGGTAAACGGCTGACCGGCGATCGTGATGGTTCCGTTGCGAGCGTTCCCGCTAGCGTTGGGGCCGACAACATAGCTCGCGGCGCCGGCTCCATTCACGTTGACGCTGATCCACGGATCGGTCGTCGACGCAGTCACCGTGCACCCCGGCTCCACGAATACATTCACACTCCCCGTTGAACCGTCGGAAACGATCTTCACGCTGCTCGCTGAAAGCGTGTAGCTGCAACCGCCGTCGAGCGTCGTATTCGAGCGCGCACGGCCGCCGGTCTCGCGCCAGAAGCGGCTCTGCCAGCGGAACAGGAGATTCTGCAGTTGTTGCAACTGCGCGTCGCTGACGGTCTCTTCCTGACGCTTGACCACGAACGCCGGAACGCGGAACACCTTCTGCTGGCCGCCATACGACGGCGTTCGCACGCCATTGGCCGCGACGACCTGATCGATGGTGATCTGACTCGTCCCGCTGCTCTGAACGAACGTGATCGGCGTAACTTCCGCAGGCGACGCCAGCCCGAGAAAGTACATTTCGACGCGACTGAAACCGAACCGCGGCGCGGTCAACTGATACACGCCACCCACACTGCCGCCCATGACGGAGATTGTCTTGAGACCCGACTCGCTGTCGGCGAACATGCTCTCATTGGCCAATCCATTATTCGGATGCGCGCCACCGAAACACGGCACTCCGGCATCGCGCCACGGTCCCTTTACGACTCCGTCGACGTCTTTGTAGTCGGCATAGAACACACACTCGTGGCCAAGTTCGTGGGTGAGCGCAATCTGGGTCGTTGATTCGGTGCCGAGTGACTCGGAGACGGAGGAGAACTCGGCGCCATAGTGGCAGTCGCATTCGGTGCGGGCAGGAATCTGACCGGCGCCGGTCACGCTCTTTTGCCGAGGATAGGTGCCCGCGTAATTGGAGTGTTTGAGGCCGTCGTCGTAGCTCGTCGGGAAAAAGCGGAACGAGTCGACGCTCTGGCCGCGGCTGACCAGATAGGCAGCGATCGATTCCCGGATCCGGTCGGTATCCCACACATCGGGCGTGTAATGAAAGATCTCCGCAGGAACTTCGACACCAGCCGCGTCGATCTGCGTAGGCAGCAGCGACTGCCGCACGGTGAAATTCAGAGGAAGAGTCTGCGTAATCGTTCGTTCGAGGAAACCGGCGCCGCCGAAACGCGTGCTCTTGATCGCCCAGGTGCTCGTGCCCGTTGTGGAGAGGTACGGCACGAGACTCGTGGCCGGCATGCGGACCGAAAGCGTGTCGCCGCTCAACTTCGTTTCCCACGATTGGATCTGGGCGCCCGGAAACTCGGGGATTTTCGGCACGGGAACGACGACCAGGATGGACTGGCTGGAGGTGTACTCCAACGCGATGACTTCAAGACCATTAATGAGAAGCGTGTAACGAAACGACTCCCCCGCCGCCGGGACAGGAATCGGCGCATTGACCTTGAGTGTGACGCCAGCAATGATCCCGCCGTAATTATCAAAGGACGCGCTGGCGGCCTGTAAATAGGCGGGAATGTCGGGATTCGATACCGCGGCGGTGGCCTGATGGGTCACGGCCTCTGTACCGGTACTGAACCCAACCAGTCCATCCGGCACGGGAAGCGTTTGATAAGAGAGCTGAATCTCTCCTGAATCGAAAAATAGCTCCGCCTGGAAGGTGCATGGCGTTGGTGAGTGCCGGCTCAACACGTTCTGCCAGGTGATGACGACGGAGTTGGCCTTGTTCCTGGCGATGACGCGGGCATTGCTCGGGTAATAGAAAAGCTCATACCACACGGCCACCATCGGCACGCGGAACATGTTGCTCACAACGGTCGGGTCGTAATTGACCTGGGTCGAGTCGGCATCTCCGAACGCAATCGCACCCCAGGTCGAGATGCTCAGTTTCGTGTACTGCTTCCCCGCGAAGGTGAACGGCGCAGGAAGCGTGTAATGAGGAGGAATGTAGTTCGCGTCGAGAAAGCCGACGATGGGCCGTTTTGCGCCGTCGTAGATCACGGTGCCGGCCGACGGGTCATCGAACTGATAGGCAACCTTCTTCAGGATGAAGGTGTTGTTCGCGGTCGGCGTGGCGCGCCATGTCTCCTGCCCATGAATCGGCGAAGGAAAGCCGGGATAGAGCGACTTCCCGTCATCCTCGAGGATCCCGATGCCGCGCGAGACGGTGAAGTTCTGCACCGGCAGCGGCGCCGTCTCCACGTGCGGCGTGCGCGCGTCGCTTGCGCGCAGATGCGGCGCGGAAGTCGGCGTGATCACATCCACCGACTGCGCTGCAACGGTGAAGAGCTCCGGGAGAACGAAAGCCGCGACGAGAACGAGGGCCGCCCGAACGTGCTCAAAACGCATGGGAACCTCCTGCGTGAGAGGCGACAATAACATACGGTTGGGCGCAGAACCGTTTCGCGCGGAGACGCGGAGAACGCGGAGGTCTTTTTCACGCCTCCCCTCTTTCTTCCATAGTGCTATGTTCCCCATCATGAACCGACTGCGCACGCTTCCCGCTCTCGTGCTCCTGCTCCTGGCCGGCAACGCGGCCGCGGACGACGCTCACGGCACCTTCCAGTTCGGCAAAGCAAAGTTCCAGATCGTGAACGCCATGGCCTGGCAGCGCGAGGGGAAAGATCCGAAGAAGCCGGTCACCGTCGTCGCCGGCGCGGACTTCAAGATCGATCAGCCGGCGGTGATCGCCGCTCTCGATCCCGCGAACGCGCTCATCGCGCAGATTGTGAAGGCCGAGCGCGGCAACTTCGTCATCATCACGCTGGCTCCAGCCGACCACTGCGCCATCTTCGCCTTCCTCGACACCGGCAAGCAGATCGACCTCGGCGACTCCTTCCCCGCCAAGACCACGACATCAACCGCAGCGCATATCACCGGCGACTGCTCGACCG
Organism: Thermoanaerobaculia bacterium; assembly: GCA_035577085.1. Lineage (GTDB taxonomy): Bacteria > Acidobacteriota > Thermoanaerobaculia > Gp7-AA8 > Gp7-AA8 > JADGNZ01. The sequence goes on along the minus strand of DATLVW010000411.1, from coordinate 955 downwards.
CCAAGCCGGAAAAGACGCTGTTCGGCGATCCCTACGCGTTTCATCTCGCCTACGACCTCCCGATCACGCCGATGCCCAAACCGAGCGCGCTTCCGGCAGGAGGCGGCGAGCCGGGGCAGGCATTCGTCGCGCTCATCGGCGCCATCCGTGCCAACGACTGGGACGCCACGCACAATCACCTCCGCGAGGAAGAGGTTCCCAAAACCGCGCCGAAGCCGTCGGAGCGAAAAGAGTATTTCGAAGGTCTGGCCCTCAACTACCCGAAGACGGTCACGGTCACCGGCGGCCAGATCAAAGGCGACCAGGCGCAGGTCCAGATCACAGGAACGAAGTACGACGGCGGCAAGATCAAAGGCGACATCGCGATGAAGAAGGTGGCCGGCAACTGGCGCGTCGTCGACATGACCCTCTACGGCGCCGACTGAACAATGTCCGAGAACTCCGCGCAGCTTGTGGCCGAGGTCGTGGTCCCCGATCTCGGAAAGACGATCGACTTCCTCACCGCCCTCGGGTTTCGTGTCGAGCGGATCGACGGAACCTTCGCCGTTCTTCGCTGGGATGATTCCTATCTCTTCGTCGCGGAAGATGCCGGAGCCAAGACCACGGCCCGATGGATCAACATCCGCGTGATCGTGCCGGACGTCGATGCGATGTGGTCGAAGGCCACGCAATTGGGACGCATCGTCACGATGATCGGCGATCGTAGCTACGGATTGCGAGACTTCATCGTGGCTGGTCCCTTTGGCGTAGAAATTCGCTTTGCGCAGATCATTTAGCTAAAGCATTTACCTCCGTGTCCCCCGCGCCTCCGCGTGAAACGGTTCTCCCAACTAAAGCACTACGCTATCCTCCCCCGAAACCATGCGCTTCCTCAGCCACCTCTTCGACAACAACCGCAAGTGGGCCGCCGACGTCAGGCGCCGCCTTGCCGGCGTCGAGATCGTTCCAGTTCATG
>DATLVW010000410.1:0-9181 GCA_035577085.1 Thermoanaerobaculia bacterium | reverse complement strand
CTTCACGTCGGGCACGTCCGCCGTAATCTGCCGCGTCGCGCCGATGCCGTCGAGCTCCGGCATCGAAACGTCCATCAGCACGAGCTCGGGCCGCAGCTTTTGCGCAAGCGCGACTGCTTCGTGGCCGTTGTGAGCCTCGCCCACGACCTCGTGGCCCTGGGCGGTCAGGAGACTGCGAAGGCCGTCGCGAAACAGCGGGTGATCGTCAGCGATGAGTATGCGCACGCGTTGATCAGTGTAACCGTCAGTTGCCGGGCAGCGGAATCGCGGCATGAACGACGGTGCCGCCGCCGGGATTGCTTTCGATCGAGAAGGTGCCGCCGATCGATTCGGCCCGCTCGCGCATCGTCGAGATGCCGAATCGCGGGAAATCGGTCTTGCGCGGCGCTTCCGGGAGGCCGACGCCGTCGTCGCGCACGATGACCGACAGCTTCCCATGGCGCTTCCGGACCTCGAGACTCGCCTTCGTCGCTTTGGCGTGCTTACGGACGTTGGCGAGCGATTCCTGGATGATGCGAACGACCTGCAGCTCCATACCGGGAGGCACGGTAATGTCGTCGTCGAGCAATAGATCGGTCGTGATCCCAGCCTGCATCTTCCAATGAGCGATGTACTCCTCGAGCACGACGTGCAGCGACCGCGAGGGGCCCGATAACGTGCGGAGATCGACGATCGACTCGCGGACGTCGCTGTACGCTTCGCGCGCTGCCGCAGCCAGCTCCCGCAACTGCTCCATCCCCTCTTCCATCTTGTTCTGGCGGATGTACTCCCTCGCCGCCTGAGCCTTCGTGTTCACGTAGCCGAGGACCTGAGCGGTGCCGTCATGGATCTCGCGCGCGATGTGCAACCGTTCCTGCGCCACCGCGAGATCCGCAACCTGGCGGTGCATGTGCGCGTTGTCGATGGCGATGGCGGCCTGCACGGCGAAGCGTTCCAGCGTCTCCTCATCGCCGGGCGTGAACTCGCCGCCGTCCTCTTTTTCGCTGAGGTAGAGGTTGCCGGCAAACGGACCTTTGCACGTGACCGGAACGGCCAGAAGCGAACGCATCACCGGGTGGTTGGGCGGGAATCCCTGCGAGCGGGGGTCCTTGCCGATGTCAGGCAGCCGCAGACGCTCCCCTTCGTGAAGAACGACGCCGAGGAGTCCGTGTCCGGAAGGCGGCGGCCCGATACGGGCGCGCTCCTGCCTCGTCACACCCGACGTGAGAAAGGTCTGGATCGAGGCATCATCGTTGACGACGGAGAGTGCTCCGTATCGTGCGCCGACCAGGATCCGAGCCCGCTCGACGACTTTGTTCAGGACGGCGTCGAGCGACAACTCCGCGCTGACGTCGAGACCGGCTCCGTGCAGCGCGAGCAGCTCCGCGTTCTGGCGCTCGAGCGTCTGCTTGGTGCGGCGGATCGCACGAATCATCACGACGCCCAGGATGATGAACGCGGCGATGATGAGGCCATCGAGGATCAGCCGGTCGCGCTGCGAGATCGAGAAGATCGTGATCGACCGCAGCCCCTCGAAGATGAGCACGATGACAATCGGCTCCGCGATGGCCAGGTAGCGCAAGCGCCGTACGATCATTGGAAGGTAGGGTATTTCGGAACGAGTTGCGCGTCGAGAGGACGCGCGGTGCTTACGGCGACAACCGCTCCACCACCCAATCCTTCACATCGTTGCGCAAGCGGTACCAGAAACGATCGTGCAGACGATCGTCGCGTCCCTGCCAGAACTCGAACAGAAGCGGGATCACGCGGTAGCCGCCCCAGTGAGGGGGGCGCGGAATGATGACGTCGCGGTAGGTCGTGGACAACTCTTCGAATCGGGCGTCGAGCGCGCCGCGGCCAGCCAGAACGCGGCTCTGTTCGGAAGCCCAGGCTCCGAGCTGGCTGCCGCGCGGACGCGTTGCAAAGTACTCGTCCGACTCTTCCTCGGTCGTCTTGACGACGGCGCCTTCGATCCTCACCTGCCGCTCGAGCGATTGCCACCAGAAGACGAGCGAGGCCCGAGGATTGTCGTGAATCTGTTTTCCTTTGCGGCTGCAGTAGTTCGTGTAGAAAACGAAGCCGCGGTGATCGAAGGACTTGAGAAGGCAGACGCGCGCCGAGACTTCACCATCGAGCGCCGCCGTCGACACCGTCATCGCCTCGGGCATGGCAATGCCGGCGTCTTTCGCGTCGTCAAACCAGCGGTCGAACTGTTCGAACGGGTCGGGGTCGAGGTCGGTCTCGAGAAGCGGCGTCACACTCACAGAGAACTCCTACCGCCAAGATATCGCACGCTCACGGCTGCGGGTACCACTGATAGAGAAAAAAATACACCAGCACGCCGGTCACTGATACGTACATCCAGAGCGGAAACGTCCATTTCGCCACGCGCCGATGCTGCGGCACGCGCATTTTCAGCCCGTTCCGCACGGACAGGATCACCAGCGGCACGATCGTGATGGCGAGAATCGTGTGCGAGATGAGAATCGTGAAATAGAGCGGCCGCACCCAGCCGGTGCCCGGAAAGCGCGTGACCACGCCGTGCCGAAGGATGTGGTTGAGGACGTAGCACACCAGAAAGATCGACGCCGTCGTGCACGCTGCCAGCATGAAGCGCTTGTGCATCTGGATCTTCTTGCGGCGGATGAGAACGTATGCGATGAGGAGCAGCACGCCGGTAGTGGCGTTGAGCGAAGCGTTGACCGCGGGAAGGATCGTGGACACGGCGCGCGACTGTAGCATCTCGAAGGATGAAGGATGAGGGATGAAGGATGAACGCAATCTGTTCTTCATCCTTCATCCTTCATCCTTTCATCATCAGTTTTCGCGAAGCAGCTCACTCACTACGCCGGCCACATGATCGACCGTATCGTCGTTCGTCCCGCCGTAGTAGTCGCGGATGATGCCGTTCTTGTCGGCGACCGCGAACTTCGTGCTGTGCAGCACCGACTCGTTCAGGCTGCCGGTGGCATCGCCCGCGGCGAGCTTGAATCCGTTCACGGAGAGATCGACGATCGTCTTGCGGTCGCCGGTGAGGAACATCCAGCGCGGATCGTTGCGTACGTGGCCGGCGTAGTCGTGCAGCACCGCGGGCGTATCGCGGATCGGGTCGACGCTGATCGAGACGAAGCGAACCGCTGCGTCTTGCGGAATCTTCTTCGTGAGTCGCCGCATCGTCGCCGTCATCATCGGGCACGTGCCCGCGCAGTGCGTGAAGATGAAGTCGTAGACGACGACGCTGCCCTTCAACTCGCTCATCCGCACCGGCTTGCTTGCGTCGTTGACGAGCTGCGCTTCCGGGAGGGGAAAGAGCTTCGGGAGATCGGATTCGTGGTGGCAGGCCAGAGTGAGAAAGACGGCTGAGAGAAGGAGGCGCCTGAGCATCGGCCCGAAGCGTAGCACGTGATATGAGTGCTCTGTCATGGGCGCGAAACTGCAACAGAAAACCGTCGTCGTCACCGGCGCATCGAGCGGCATCGGCCGCGCGGCGGCGCTGGAGTTTGCGCGCCGCGGAGCCAACCTGGTATTGGCCGCGCGGCGCGCGGAGCTGCTGGAAGAGATCGCCCGCGAGTGCCGCGCGATCGGCGCCGGCTGCAAAATCGTCGTAACCGACGTCACGCAGCGCGCCGACTGCGAGCACCTCATCGACATGGCTGGCAGCGTCGACGTGCTCGTCAACAACGCCGGCTTTGCCATCTTCGACGCCATCGAATCCGCCCGTCCCGACGATCTCGCGTCGATGATGCAGACGAACTACTTCGGCACCGTCTGGTGCACGCAGGCAGTGCTGCCGCAAATGCTGGCGCGCGGAAACGGGACGATCGTCAACGTAGCCTCGATCGCCGGCATCATGGGCTACGCGCGGATGGGCGGCTATTGTGCAACGAAGTTTGCGGTGATCGGGTTCTCGGAGACGCTGCGCGATGAAGTGCTTCGCCGCGGCGTGCGCGTGGCCATGGTCTGTCCGGGAACCGTCGAGACCGAATTCTTCGTGAAAGCGGAGCGCGGCAAGATGCCGGGCGCGTCGCGGCTGATCATGGCCATCAAGCCGGAGAAAGTCGCCCGCGCCATCGCCAATGCAGCCGAGGATGGAAGGTACCGGCGCATCCTGCCGTTGGGCGCAGCAATGTTCATGCGATTCAAAGAGCTCTGCCCGCGCCTGGCCCACACTCTCATGCGCCGCGTTTCGGCGGCCATGGAGACGAAGTCATGAGACGCAAAGCTCCCGTGACGATGACGTTGCTGGTTGTCATCGCCATCGTCTTCGTCTTCGAGATGCTCCTCGGCGGTCCGCGTTTCGGATCGAATGGCAACGTTCTGACAGGCGACGTCAACGGTGAGGTGCTGGAATCGCTCGGCGCGATCGTCAGCGGGATGCTCGTCCGTCACGAATTCTGGCGGCTCGTCACCGCGATGTTCCTGCACGCGAGCTTTCTTCATTGGGCGGTCAACTCGTGGGCTCTCTATCAGCTCGGAACGCTCTACGAAGTGTTGTTCGGTTCGAAGCGTTTCGCGATGACGTACTTCGCGACTGGCCTGGTCGCCTCGCTCGCTAGCGCCATTCGCATCGGCACGACGAACGGCCTTTCGGTCGGAGCCAGCGGCGCAATCTTCGGCATCCTCGGCGCGTTCATCTTCTCGGTCGCTCGATCGCCTGTTTACCGGCATCAGCCCTGGACGCGTGGCCTCATCGGACAGCTCGTCTTCTGGATCATCGTCAACATCGCTATCGGCTATTCGCTGCCGTTCATCGATAACGTCGCGCACCTCGGCGGACTGATCGCAGGGCTGATTCTCGGATTTATCCCGCATCGTGTTCCGCCGCCACCACCGCGGGAGAGCGTGATCGATGTGGGGATGATGGAAGAGCCGCGAAGGTAACAAGCACAGACAAGAGTGTCTGTGCCACACCACCCGCGGATCTCTACCTACTACTGCTTATTAAGCGAAGCATGGTGTGGCACAGACACTCTTGTCTGTGCTCCATTCAATCAGCTCCGACGCAGAACCAGCCGCAGATCCTGCCCGCCGAAGATCCGCTCGTTCAGCGCATCGACGAGCGTCCGCGTTTCTTCGTTCGCGGCGATCAACCGGTTGCCCTCGGGGAACGGGTGAATCGCGCGAATCTCATCGATCGCAAATCCATGCTCGCGCCCCAGCAGCGTCAGCGCGGCAGGATGGCGCGGCGCGAGATGTGTCGGATCGCGCCAGAACTCGGACGCGCTGACTGCCAGCGACTCCGCGTTCGGCGTCTCGATGATGAGCAAGCCACCGGCACGCAGCACCCGCGCCGATTCGGAAAACAGCGCGAAGAGCGCATCGACCGGCAGGTGCTCAACGACGTGCATTGCCACGACGGCGCCAACCGAGGCATTCGTGAGCGAAACGAAACACCCCGGTATTCCGGCAACGGACGCATCAACACCACGTGCGACGAGATCCGCAACCGAGCGCTCATTCGTGTCGAAGCCACGCGCGACGATGCCGGCGTCGCGGCAGGCGATGAGAAACTCGCCGCGGCCGCAGCCAACATCGATGACCGGCTGTTGGTCACGCACCAGCGCGACGTACTCGCTCACCGACACCTCGCCCCGAAGACCGTCTTCGAGGCGGCGGTAGAGGAAGTCGTTAGCAGTCGCACTGGAAGCCGCGACGATCGGGTTCGTCACGTCGCGCACGCGAACGGCGACGGTCTCGATCTTCTGATCGAGCGCGGCGATGAGGGAATCGTTGCGTTTCGCCGCGATCGGAATCAGCTCGCGAATCTTCGCCAGCTCGCTGGCCAGCGATTCGTCGGCGGCGCGCACATCCCGCTGCACCGTTTCAATGTCGCGCTTGAGATCTTCGCGTGCCCGCACGACGTCGTTGCGGATGTCGTTGAGCAGATCGAGCAACGCGACGTTGAAGTTGCGCTGCCGCTCCTCCTCCGGCTCGACGGAACGGTTGACGAAACGCCGGAAAATGCGGAGTAGAAAATCGAAACGCGACGGCCGCGGCCGGAATCGCCGGTCGTGCTCCCACGTGTCGCGCCAGCCATCGGCTCCCGACGGCGGAGCATCGACGAAACGGTCGTCGCTCATTGAAGGGAGGATATCAGCAGGAAACTTGAGGGTGCACAGGAGTGTCTGTGCACCCTCGCGAAAAACCTACGCTTCCGCTTCTTCTGCCGCAGCCGGAGCAGCCGCAACCGGCGCAGGAACCGGAGGCACCTCGATCGATTCCTTCCCCTCGGGGACGACTTCGACCTGGATGTGGGCGGCCACTTCGCGGTGCAGGCGCACTTCGACGTCGTGCACGCCGATGCTCTTGATCGGATGTCCGAGCTCGATGCGGCGCTTGTCGACGTCGATGCCCTTCTTCGTCAGTGCATCGGCGATGTCGTTCGACGTCACCGAGCCGAAGAGGTTGCCGTGATCGCCAACGCGTTTGTGGATGACGATCTTCATCCCCTTCACGCTGTCGGCCGCTTTCTGCGCTGCCGCTTTTTCCTGATCGCCGAGCGCAGCCCACTTCTTGCGCTCCTGTTCGATCGACTTCAGGTTACCGGGTGTTGCTTCGCGCGCGAGCTGCTTGGGAATCAGGAAATTGCGCGCGTAGCCACCCTTGACCGTGACGACGTCACCGCGGCTTCCAAGCCCGCGGATCTCGTCAATGAGAATGACTTTCATCAGAGTGATCCTTTCGATTGAAATGTCGGAAATCGAAAAACGAGTCAAATAGCCCTGCCATGCAGAGCAGAATCTGGGAGATGCCGGTCAACGCCAGGAAGCCGAGGAGCATCCAGGCGAAGAGGGAGCCGATGAATCCCGCGCTGGTACGGGCGATGAACGACCGGAAGATCGCCAATCCCTGCAACAGGTAGAGAAATGCGACCACCGCCAGCACGTTCGCGCCGATCTGCTGCACCATCCCGCTGGCCAGCGGCGTGAGACCGCTTGCCACGAACGCGAAGAGCAGCCACTCGGGCAACGAGAGGTTCCGGAACAGATACGCAGTGACCACGGCCGGATCCCGAACGAGCGCGTAATTGCGCCAGGCGCGAAGACGGCCGAGCATGACAAGGCTGAATACGAATACGAGGATGACGTCGATCAGCAGCAGCGCCGGCAGGCAGAGCGTGCCGATGTCCATCCATTTCTTGAAGAAACTGACGGCATCGGAAGGAAACCCTGCTTTCTCGTAGCTGGCCACCATCGTTGCGGTTGTTTGATGCGCTTCCGCGAGCTGCGCGGCGTACGGCGACGCACCGGTCACCATCCGCATCGTCAGCTCCGTGATTGCGAGACCGGCAATGCCGATGATCAACGCGAACATCAGCACGCGCCCGAAATGCTCACCACGCTCGACCAACGGAAGCGCGGCCAGAGCCGGGATGCCGATGGCGAGACAGATTGCGAGCAGATAGCCGAAGGTGATGGGCGCATCGGCAGCGTTTCCCGCGCGGGTCGTCCCGAACACGAGCAGCCCGGCGATCGCCGCCGATAACACGAAGACCAGCCACGCGGCGCGCCGCCCGTTGCGGATACCGCAATGGAACAGCGCCGCGGGCAGGAAGACGCGCAGCGGCGACACGAACATCAGCGCGCTAAGAATCGTGTAGCCGGCCAGACTGCGGGCCTGCTTCCCGAACGAACGCACCGGTGTCGCTACCGGCTCATCGTGCTGCAGAGACGTCTCGGTCATCAGAATGGTTGCTTAGTCGGTCGCGAACGGCAGCATGGCTGCGATGCGCGCACGTTTGATTGCGCTCTGGAGCTTGCGCTGATGCAGTGCGCACGTTCCAGAGATGCGGCGCGGAAGAATCTTGCCGCGCTCAGGAATGAACTGCTGCAGCGTCTTGATGTCTTTGTAGTCGATGTACTCGAGCTTCTCGACGCAGAATTTGCAGACGCGCTTGCGGCGGAAGAAGAACTTCTTCTTGCCACCCTGCGCACCGCCAGGTCCGCCGGCGCCGCCGCGGCCGGAATCGCGGCCACCACCGCCGCCACCACCAGGTCGTCTCATTTCGGTTGCCATATCAGTCTCCTCTCCTTATTCAGCCGGCACCGCTTCGTCGGAAGCGGGCATGGCCGAGGGTTCCGCCGGAGCCGAAACAGGGGCTCCCGGGCTGGCTGCGAACGAAGGGGCAGGACGCATGCGCTCCTTCTTCGGGTTGCGCTTGGCAAGCTTCTCGGCGCGCTTGTGGTCGAGATCCGTGCGCACGATCATGTGGCGCAGGATCCGGTCCGAGTTTTTCATCCGGCGGTCGAGCTCATTGAGCCCGGCCTCGGTCTCGAACACGAGGAGCTGGTAGTTGCCTTCGTTGAACTTCTGGATGGGATATGCGAGCCGGCGCCGCCCCCACACTTCTTCGTGGGTGAGTTTTGCGCCCGACCCCTCGGCGATACGCTTGAACTCAGTGGCAAGCGTCGTCGCCTCTTCCTCCGGTACTTGCGGAGAAAGGATGAACAGGACTTCATAAGTCCTCATAAATCCTCCTTCTGGCCTAGCGGAGCCTCCGCCTGGAGCGGATGGCTCAAGGAGCTGGACAGATTGTCAAAAGATGTCCCGACCGCGGAGAGCCGGGCCGGGGATGATACGCAAAGGGTTGAGCAGGAGCAATTTATTTCAAAAGGATCTTTCTCAACTTCGGTCCGCTCATCCCCGGAAGAATTCCGTCGGGCGAGGACGCCCGCCGGCCGCAGGCGAGACGCCTGCACTCCTTTATGATCCACTAATGATCAGGACGATCACAGCAACTGAGTACGTGATGCCTTTGCGCGAGGGGGGCTCGCTTCCGGCGATCGTTGCGGGCGATGACGACGGCACGTACGTGCTGAAGTTTCGCGGCGCGGGTCAGGGCGCGCGGGCACTGATCGCGGAACTCGTCTCGGGCGAGATCGCGCGGCTGTTGAAGCTTCCTGTGCCGGAGATCGTCTTCGTCGATCTCGATCCTCGGATGGCCAAGACGGAGCCCGATCCGGAGATTCAGGATCTGCTGCGCAAGAGCGAGGGGCTCAATCTCGCGCTCGACTATCTTCCCGGCTCGATCACATTCGATCCGATCGTGGCGCTGCCAATCGGGGACAAGTCGGCGCTTGCATCATCGCTGGCGTCATCGATCGTCTGGTTCGATGCGCTCGTCACGAACGTTGACCGTACGCCGAAGAACACGAACCTGCTCGTCTGGCATCGCAAACTCTGGATGATCGATCACGGCGCG
>DATLVW010000409.1:0-10429 GCA_035577085.1 Thermoanaerobaculia bacterium | reverse complement strand
GCTGGTGGTTCCGGCGATGCTGAATCGGCTGCAGGATCTCCGAGATGTCTGTCCGCGGCAGGAACTCTGTTTCGTGCTCGCGACGAACTACATCGACAACATCGAGCCGGCGCTCGTTCGGAAGGGACGGATCGACGCCGTTATCCCGCTCGTCTACCCGGATCGGACGAGCCGAGCAGCGCTCGTGGACGCCCGCCTGTCAAGGCTCCCGGCGTGGGCCGAGCGGAGCGTCCGCCCGCTCCTCACCGGCAACCAAATGAATCGTTGGCCGTACAAGGCTATCGATACGCTTTGCGGCGCGGTCATCGCTGCCGCTTCTGCAACGCCCGCGCCGAGTCACGAATCGATTGTCGCGATCGTCAAAGACTTGCTCGAAGACGGTGCCTCCTTTGGACTCTCGCCTTACGATTCGCGGCGGCTCAAGAACATTGCTGAATCTCAGCCATTTCGAGACGAGGTACTCGCGTACATCCTCAGCGGGTCAAGCAGCCGAAAGGAATACCTCAACGCAATTGCAAGCCTCTCAACGCCGACATCGACCAACGCCGACGCGATGACGGAGTTGACGACGGCAGGCCAGAGAATGTGGCAAAGGTTGCGCGGCTAGCGCTGTCAGGCTGTGAACGACGACACTCAAATAAATAAACCGCTTCACGTTCTACCTGTGCATCTTGCACAGCAGACGCTGTCAAAAAAAGCCGATTTCTGGTTGAACCTGGCCTGTTTCATGGATCATACTGCACATCAGGAGGAGTTACATGGCAAGCACATCCCTACGCGCCGCCGCGCCCACTACCAGAAGGTCTGCCCTCGAATCCCTGAGGAGCAAAGCCGACAGTTTCAAGCCCGAAGATGACGAACAATTTCGCTCAATCTTGGCTGAGGCGCAAGACCTCTTTGGAATGACGGACGGCGATATGGCGACGGAGTTCCTCGTCAGCAGACCGACCGTCAGCCGTTGGGCTCGCGGCAAGAACCTTCCACATTGCCTGATGCGTCGTCCTATCACAGAGTGGGTCTTCAAAGAAGCCAACCGACAGTTGTTGCGCGAGCAAAAACTGCAGCGATCAGCGCAGCTTGCAAGAAGAGCCTGACGGCATCACCTCATAATTTCTGTATACTGACCCTTCCGCATGGCAGGGAATCAGCAAGTTTATCGCCTGACGGCGGTTCCGAAAGAGCACGCGGAGGCGGCGTACGCCTTCCACGAATCGTCGGGTGGTACCTTCGTCTGGCCACGCTCTCTTCAGTACATTAGAGATCTCGCCGCTGACGGGTGCCTCTTCGCAGCGTGGAATGCGGACGGTGACCCGGTGGGGCTGGCATATGCGGAGAAGCTCGAAGAGGATGTCGAGTCATGGGAGATCGGCGGCCTCACTGTCGAGCGCAATGCACGCAAGCATGGATTAGGAACGGTGTTGCTACGGTTCGCTCTCGCGAACGTATTCGTCTACCACTATAAGCATCTCCCGTACCCATTCCCCAGGATCATCGCTCACGTCCTCGCGAGCAATAAGCGTCCTAGGCACATCCTGCCCGAACTCGGCTTCGAATGGCGCGGCTCGGTCGAAAAACCGCGCGGCACTGTGCCGGCAACCTTTCCTAGAGATGCAGACGGTTTGGTGCGCGGCGACGTGTTCGTATACACACCCAGAGGGCTGATCGATTTGTCGAAGTGGTTCGACGATTTTGACGGGACGCTCCTCGGCAACTGCCGCTGCGAGTTTGACCTCGGTTTGTCTTCGCTCCTGCTGATACAAGGCGCTCTACGCGCACTTGTGGCCGAACTGCCGTAGCCTTGGCGATTGACATTTGCGCTGTTGCGCGCGCGGAAAACTCTCCGATAGACGTATCGTTTTGTCTCAACGTGGCGGAGAACGAGAGAAGTACCCTGGGCAAGAAATTTGCGCTGTGGTTGCACGACCCTTCGAGTGGAAGCTCAATATCCAAGCTGCTCGCCAGAATGTCACACGCCGAAACCGCTCGATACGTCGTCAAACGCCTTGTGTAGCGTACTAAAGCCCTCTTCCAATCCAATAATCCGGTCGCAGAATGCATTCGCTTGCGCGCGATCGTGGGTAATCAGCAGGACGCCGAGGCTTTGCTCTTTGCGGAGTGCGTCGAGGCGCTCGAGCCACGCCCGTTTCACGGGGGCATCCAGCATGGAAGTGGGCTCGTCGGCGATGATCAGGTGGGGGTGGGCGATCAGGGCTCGGGCCAGGGCTACTCGTTGGCGTTCGCCGCCGGAGAGGGTGTCGACGTTGCGTTCGGCGTACGTTTCGGGCGGGGTGAGGCCGGCTTCGGCGAGGGCGGAGATGACGGCGGTCGCTCGCGTGTCGCGGTCGACGCCGGCGAGACGGAGGGGTTCGGCGACGATTGTTCTCACTCGCTGGTGCCAGGGGAGTGCGGAGAACGGATCCTGAAAAATGAGATGGGCCTGGCGGAGGTGATCGCGCAGCGCGCGGCCATGCAACGTGGACAAGTCGCGCCCCATCAATGCACCCATCCCCGCGCCGGACGCAGCAACTGCAGGGCGAGGCGCGCCACCGTCGTCTTTCCTGCGCCGCTTGGGCCGACGAGGCCGACTGACTCGCCGGCGTGAACTTGCAGCGACACGTTCTTCAGACCTGCACCGGTGGAGTAGGTGAAATCGACCGCGGAGGGGTCCAGAACGATCGTCGGATCGGCCGGGCGATGGATCGGGTTGCGTGGCCGCGGGCACGCGGCCGCGGCGAGCGCCTGCCCGGCGGCGCTGCTGGGAGCGGCGAGGAGCGCGAAGGAGGGCCGATCTCGACGATTTGTCCGCGGTCGAGAATGGCCAGGCGGTCGCAGTTGCGCTCCAGCAGCGCAAGATCGTGCGAGATCAGGAGAAGCGGCTTCCTTCGCTTGCGGCAGAGGCGCGTGAGTAGATCGAGGATCTCTCTCGCGCGATCGCTGTCGTACCCGCGTGTGCTCTCGAGACAGACGCGGAGATGGGGTTCAGGCGGTCGTCCGTTCAAATCCCCGATGCCCGCCCGAAACGGTGCGAAACGCGCCTCCAACGGGAAAAGAGATATCCGCGTATGTCTCGACAGACGCGGAAAATGGCACTGAGGAGATGATCGGTTCGATCCCGATCAGCTCCACCAATTCCTTCCATCGCTTACTAACGTCGTCGCGCCGAATGTGTGGTGTATTCTGGCCCCTCGGTGCCAATTACCCCAGGAACGCGCCTCGGTCCTTACGAGGTTATTGCGCCGCTCGGTGCGGGCGGGATGGGCGAGTTTATCGCGCGCGCGACACGCGCCTCGACCGCAGCGTGGCCATCAAAGTCCTTCCGGCGGAGCTCGCGCATCGCGCCGACTCTCCCCTGCCCGACCAGATTGAAACCCATTTCCACAAAACGACCTAGCCGTACCCCATCCGCCCACCACCCGCCTTTCGACCCAAGTGTCTAATCGCGCGTCTAATTTGCGTCGCGACGAAGATCGTTTCGCGCCGTTTTGAAGACGACGATCCGCGGGACGGAGTCCTTGCATTCCGGCCGGTGCATGGACCTGACGAACCTCATCTCCCGCGCCGACCTCGCAGCGTCGCTGAATGCCGAAGAGCACGCGCGATTCCTCGCCGCCTTCGATGACGGATCACGACTTCACTTCAAAATAAGTTCCCGGATATATTCTCTGCGCAGCACTTTTCTGTATTCATTCCGCCCCACTCTGGCCTTGTTCTGACATTCGGTGCTGCAGATTACTTTCTTGGCGACTTCTTCTTCCTCGACACTTCTATCTAAAGCCGCCATGTTTTGATAAGTGATCCATAGAATGATACTGGGGTGATCCGGTGATTGGGGAGTGGCGCTGAAAACCTTGTAATCGATGATTATCCCAGCTTTCTTCGTGGCTTCCATGGTTGGCTTCCATGTTGAATTCAGCCAATCGATGTACTCTTCGAAATGCCCGTACTCCACCGCTATTTCCTGAACGAGAGTGACCGGGCCCTCCCTGTACTGCCGCGCAGCCTGGGCACGCGCATTAAGCGACAGAGCGGAAACTGCGAGATACATGGATAAGATAATGGTCTTAGTCATTTGCTCTACACCCCTTTGTGATGTACCTACCCGACTAGCAATATTCTGATCCTACTTAGACCACGGCGGGACCACACCGTTGCTGCGCGCGTACGCGATCGATTGCCCCAGATGCTCGTGTTGATCAGCGAGAATCAGCATCAGCGCGCCCTGCTTCGTCATGTCTCTTCCGAACAGTTTCACCGGCGACTGCAGGTCGTTGTCGGAAAGTCCCGTAATCGCTTTTTGCAGCTCGATGTAAGAAGTCTTCAGGGCTTCCTGCAATTTCTCCGGATCGGTGATGGGCGCGGGCTTTGGCCCCGTATTCGGTGTGCCTGACAGCACGCCGGCGAGCATGCGATTCTCCACAACGATCAGGTTGAACACGTCGCCGACGGAGCGAACGCCCTGCCCGGGTTTCCAGTCGTACTTGCCCGACATCACGCGCGCCAGCCCGGCGAATTTGTCGGAAAGCGTTCCGGCATCTTTTACAAAGGCAGCCTGTATTCCTACCGGCTGCGCCTGCGCCAACGGCACCATCAGAGCGACTGCAAGCGCACACACTCCGTACTTCGTCAGAATCTTCATCATCTGGAACTCCTTTTCGTCACTACTCCCGTCAGAAGGTTTGATCAGCTAGCTCGTTCATCCGTTCTCGCGCCGGCTGGAGAGCTCCACGTTCGATCTGGTGTACAAGTTCGGTAATTGCCGCATTCATAGGTACCTGCAGTCCGGCTGCATTGCCTGCCGCTACCACGTAGCCGTTGATGAAATCGATCTCGGTCTTACGGCCGCGCTCGAGGTCCTGGAGCATGGAGGGCTTGACGTCTCCGTAGAAATCGATCACGGCCTTGACCCACGAGTCATAGCCCTCCCCCGCGCCAGAATTGTTCGACCATCCGGGCGGAATCGGGTCGACGGCCAGACGTTCCAGCCGAGTGCCTGTGTGAAGCGCCACAGACAACGTCTCCTCGTAGGTCCGCCGGAAGACCTCTTTGCCTGCCGCGGTCTCCATGTACTGACGCATAGTTTGCGAACAAAGCGCGCCGAGAGTTGTAACCGAACAATTAATCAGGAGCTTCGACCAGATGGCGCCGATCATGTTTGAAGATATCTTGACCTCAACCGCTCGGCGCACGACGCGCGCAACCCGTTCGGTACGCTCGCTGGTACCACCAGCAAGTTCGCCGATCATTAAATGCCCTGCATTCTTCTGCTCGTAGACGCCGGGTTCCACCATCGTGGCACCAAGATTTGAAAATCCACCAAGGACCTTATCTTCGCCCAGACGATCCGCGAGTACCCTGGCCACTCCGCCATTCTGTATAGGCAAGATGACCCCTTTCGGGGCGAGCAGGTCCACCACGTCGGGCGCGACCTCCAGCGCGTGCTGCGCCTTGGTGGCAAGCAGGATCAGGTCAAATTGCTCTCCCTTCCCGTAGTCCTCGAGGGCGGCAACGTCGATCGTGTCTGCCGCCACATCTCCTCCGATACCGGACACTCGCAGGCCCGATCTGAGTAGCACCTTCGCGGATTCGGTATTGCGAGCAGCAAGCCGGACGGGCAATCCGGCGCGGAGGGCGCGCGCGGCGATTGTTCCACCCAGCGCGCCGATGCCCACGATCAGCATTTGCATCGTCGATCTACTGCGCAGGTGTAACGTACTGGGCCTCGCCGTTACCGAAGGACCAATTTTCCTTCGGAACTTCAACGAAGTTGATGAGGACATCTTCCTTGCGAATCTTTACTCCTTCGTGGAGACGGTCGGCCAGTGCTTGGTAGAAGCGTTGCTTCAACTCAGTGGAACGGCCGCTATTCAGTGTGATCTGAAAGACGATGCAATCGTCCGACCGATGTATGCCGAGATACTCTCGATCGAATGGCAGGTTCGCCGTCGTGTGCTCCGTGATTACCTGAAAGCGGTCATGTTCCGGAACATTGAGAACATCCACGAGGGTCTGGTAAAGGATATCGCCGACTTCAGCACGGTACTGTTCTGATTTTCCCTCGAGTAAATCGATGCGGACTAAAGGCACGTTTCCTCCTTAAATGATGACGGCTTATGGAACGCTATTGCGCGCCTTAGGCCTTGACAACGAGATCGATCTCGACGCAGGCCCCAAGTGGCAGTGCGGCAACCGCGATCGTCGTGCGGGCGGGAAAGGGCTGACTGAAATATTTTGCATAGATGCCATTCATCGCGGCGAAGTCAGTCATGTTCGTGAGAAACACACCGGCGCGCACGACATCGTCAAAACTCTTGCTCGCCGCCTTCAGAACGGCTGATAGGTTTTGGAAGACGCGCTCCGTCTCGGGCACAATGCCCCCCTCGACCACCTTGCCAGTGGCCGGGTCTTGGGCGACCTGTCCGCTGAGGAAGAGGAAACCATCGACTTTGATCGCCTGTGAAAATGGGCCGGCCGGCGGCGCGAGTTCAGGCGAGGTAATTGCGGTCTTGCTCATGGCATCTCCTGTAGCTACTGCAGCGTAGCGGGACAAGCAACATTCCACAAGTTCATTATTTTCACGATAATGCTTCCTGTTGCGCATTAATGCTGCGGTGGCGCGGTGACCGACTCGGCCTGCACCATGATGCCCGTAACTCGCCATCCGCCTGCTTCTTTGATCGCTTGTATGCTGTTGGTGCCTCGCGCGACCAGCTTGCCATCGCTTTGCAGCGTGTAGGGACTCCATAAGTGCGCGATGTTGCCGTAGCGCTCAATGCGAAACGTCAGCTGCTTTTCTTCCAGCTGGACGTGGCCACGCGTCTTAACGCGGGCGATCCAATCGTTCAAGGTCTCGATCCTATAGGTAGGGGCTCCGTCGGTGCCCAGTGAAACGAGCATCAGGCGCGCTTCGGGTATGAACAGGCCCTTCATGCAGGCTCGATCCTTGTCCGCGGGCCCGCTGATTGCCGCGTCAAGCGCCGCTGGAATGCCCTCGGGCTCTGAAGGCAACGCACATCTGGCCTCCGACGTCTGCGCCATGGCACTTCCGTCGAGCGCGCCGTCCGACGCGCTCCGCTTGTTTAGTTGCCGATCGAAATACCCATCCGCCGCATTGAACAGCATCATCCACGACGAGTAGCGTGCCATGTCATGAATCTCGTTCGGAATCATGATGACGTCATGGTCGATGTTGTGCGACCGCAAGCCTTCGATGAGTTCGGCGGCTTGCTGGAAGGGTACAACGCGGTCGTCGTCCGCCTGCACAAGCAGCACGGGTGAGTGCCACTGGTTGATGGTCGCGATCGGGGAGGACTCCACCGCCCGGCGGTTCGCATCGCCTCCGTCGATTGGCTCGCCCTGCGAAGACAAGTGCGTCGACCAGTTATGCATGCCCGAATAGTCGACACCGGCCGCGAGTGCATCTGAGGCGCGCGCGAGACCGAGGGCCGTCATGAATCCCCCGTAGCTTCCCCCCCAGATGCCCAATCGATGGGAGTCGACGTCCCCTCGGCCTCGCAGATAGGTGATGGCGCCGAGAAGGTCATTGAGCTCGCTGGCGCCGCCGGGGCCGAGGTTCTCGGCCTCTCTGTAGTCAAGGCCATAGCCGGTACCGCCGCGATAGTTCACCGACAGCACAACGTAGCCCTCGGCGACGAGGTACTGATTGAATGCGTAGATCCAGCTATACGTGCGCTTGGGATCGAACCCCAGCAGCATCTGCCTCTGAGGGCCCCCGTGGAAGAAAAGAATCGCCGGGTGCGGCTTGGAGCTGATCTCGCGTGGCAGGAAGAGTTGCGCGTGCGTTTCCTGGCCATCCTTCGCCGTAAAGGTCACGGCCTGGGGCATGACGAGGTTGGAACTCGGGAAGGTGGACGGGATGGCTTCCGGAACGAGCCGCCGCCATTGCCCCCCCGCACTCAACGCGACCGGATGCACTGGTTGGTTGCCGTCGCTCTGCACTGCGAAGAGAGCGCCGTCGGCGCCAATCTGCGGAAAGTCTTCGATGGCGTGGCTCTGGGGGGCGGCGCGCACCGCCGAACCATGCTCGGCATCGACCGTCCAGATATGCATCTTGTCAGGGTCACCCTGAGTGGAGGAATAGGCCAAGCGCTTGCGGTCCTGGCTGAAGACGACATGTGTAACCTCGAACTTTCCCGCCGTGAGTGCGCGGGCCGCCCCGCCTCGCACGGGGACGGCATACAGATGCTGCCAGCCGCTTTTCTCCCAGGGGAACACGAGATCGTCAAGGTTGGTCCAGAACAGGTTCGTCGCCGAGGGAGTGTCGTTATTCGTCGAGATCGTCGGACGGAATACACTTCCCGGTCCGGCGTCGGCAATCCAGACACGTCGCGCCTGGCCGGTTTTCACGTCCGCCGTCCAGATCGACCACGGCCGTCCGCTGCGCCGGGAGTAAAAATCGGGGGTTTTCTCAGCAGGTACATGAATGAAGGCAATCCGCGCGCCGTCCGGCGAAAACGCGGGCGAGCTGTCGTAGTCAACACTCGGACTCAACCAGACGATGGTTTTGTCAACGAAATCGTAGACACCGATCAGCGAATGGCTAGCTCGATGGCTCACGAACGCCAAGCGCTTTCCGTCCGGGGCCCAGGTCAGCGAGTCCACTTTTCCCTGATCGATGAGCAAAGGCTGCGCGTCGCCATCGCCGCTCGCGTCCACGGTCAGAATTCTTTTCTTTTCGACAAACAGCAGCCGGCTGCCATCGGGCGAGAAGTTGGGGGAGTCTCCCACGCCGACTTTATGCGGCGCGCCGCCGGCTGCGGCAACCACCCATACTTCCCTGGCCATTGGGCCTTGCGGGGAGTTATTAACGTTGGACGGAGTCTCGTCCTCGAGACTCTGGCCGCGTGTGAAGGCGATCGACTTCGTATCCGGCGACCAGGCGAGTTCCCCGATATCGAAACCGTCGTCCCCTGTGTACGGTGTGATCTGGCGCGCTTTCGCGCCGTGAGGGTCTGCCACCCAGATATTGCTGCAGCCCTTCACGTTGAACACCCACGCGACGGCTGTGCCCGTTGGCGCGGCCACCATGTCCCACGCAAACGGCGCCTGCATCACATCGTCGAGGGTGTAATTCGCCGGATGGGTTTGTGCGGTGGCCAGCGTTGCGGTCAGCCCGAGCACCACCATTCCGGCAACGGCCACCACTCTGCGAGCTAATCTGTTCACGCTACCTCCATTGCCTCTGCTCAGCGAGGGTAGCGAAGGACCGACCATTCCGCAAATTCATTATTCTCACGATGATGTTGCGGCCTTCGCACGATCTTGGTATCGTTTGGACGAGGTTTGGGGAGTTACGTAGGAGGATCCTGTGCTCGACGATTTACACGCGCTCGTAGAGTTTGCCCAGGCTGGGTCCATTGCCGGCGCAGCTGATCGTCTATTCCGGACACCGTCGGCTATTACCCGGCAACTGCAAAGGCTGGAGGCTGAATTGGGGGCTGAGTTACTCGACCGCTCGACGAAGCCGCCGCGCCTGAACTCGCTGGGCTCCAGGGTGCTCGAGCGAGCGCGAGATATGTTGCAGCGGACGGAGGCGCTGAGATCTCTTGCGTCGCCCGGCGCCGAACCTCACGGCCTCTTGCGCATCGGGCTCGCGCATGCCCTGGCCGAGGGGACGCTGATCGAACCTATTCGGGCCCTGACTGAAAACTACCCCAAGGTCCAACTGCGGCTGTTGAGCGGACTTACCGGTGAATTGTTCAACCGGCTGCTTGCCGGTGAGCTCGACGTTGCTGCCGTGTTCTTGCCCGAAGGTAAAACCGCGCCTCCGCCTCTTTTGACAAATATCATCGCTGGCGACCATATGGAGATCGTTCAAGGCGCCGCAGGCAACGTGGGCGGCGATTGGGAAAGTCTGGGCCGAGCACCTTGGGTGCTCAATCCGCCCGGGTGCTTGCTTCGAGCGAGCCTCATCGATCAGATGGAGCGTGCCGGCGTCACCCCCATGATTGCAGCCGAAATCCACCACAACGTACATTTGCACCTGGCACTCATTCAGTCAGGATATGGAGTCGGGCTGCTGCCGGCTCGCTTTATTGCCAGGAAAGAATTCATAGGCACCGTTGAAGTGTTGCGCCCCCCCTCATTTGAGTTGCCCTTGTCCGTCGCGATCGTGCGGGTTGCACAACTCGGCGCTTTGGAGAAGGCTGTCGAACTGTTGGAACACGGCATTCGGCATTTGTTTGAGGGAGCCAACACCACGAAGCCCGTAACGAGGAGCCGAAGGCATGTGCCCGCGAATGAGAGGAAGTCCCAATCGGGCAAGTAGTCCCGCCCACATCCGAAATCTCAAATGCGTACTTCAGACCGACTTTCATTCATCGACCGGCGAAAGTGCGCAGAAGATGATTGATCGCTAGCGGTGCGCTAGTCGCAACGTAGCCTTGGACATCCGCATCGACTCTACGCTCGA
>DATLVW010000408.1:0-3277 GCA_035577085.1 Thermoanaerobaculia bacterium | reverse complement strand
GTCGAGTACTCGACCGAGAAGCGCCACTACGCGCACGTCGACTGCACGTAGTCAGCGTGACCCGGGCAGTCGACGTGCGCGTAGTGGCGCTTCTCGGTCGAGTACTCGACGTGCGCGGTGGCGATGGTGATGCCGCGCTCGCGCTCTTCCGGAGCCTTGTCGATCATGTCGAAGGACGTGAACGTCGCCGTGCCCTTCGAAGCCAGGACCTTGGTAATTGCCGCCGTCAGGGTCGTTTTGCCGTGGTCGACGTGACCAATCGTGCCGACGTTGACGTGAGGCTTGCTGCGATCGAATTTCTCTTTAGCCATCCTGAGACCTCCTGCTGGTTCGTTTCGAGTTTCTTGCGTCGGCCTGACCGTTGAGTCCGGCCTACGCGGTTCAAATTCGTTGTGTCGTTCCTGCCGACTTGGCAATCACTTCGTCCGCCACGCTCTTCGGAGCCGGCTCGTAAGCGAGGAACTGCATCGTGTAACTGGCGCGGCCCTGCGACATAGACCGTACCTGTGTTGCGTAACCAAACATCTCCGACAGCGGCACGTGCGCCTTGATCACCTTCGCGCCAGCACGCTCTTCCATCGCCTGAATACGTCCGCGGCGGCGGGAGAGATCGCCCATGACGTCGCCGGCGTAGTCTTCCGGCGTGACGACTTCGACGTCCATGATCGGCTCTTTGAGGATCGGAGCCGCTTTGCGCGCCCCTTCCTGGAAGGCCATCGAGCCGGCGATCTTGAACGCCATTTCGCTCGAATCGACGTCGTGGTACGAGCCGTCGTACAGGATCGCACGCACGCCCGTCACCGGATAACCGGCCACGATGCCGCGCTCGAGCGCTTCCTTGATGCCCTGCTCGACCGGCTTGATGAACTCGCGCGGAACCGAGCCGCCAACGATCTCGTTGAGGAACTCGAATCCACCCTCGGGGATCGGCTCGAAGCGCATCTTGACGTGACCGTACTGGCCCTTACCGCCCGACTGCCTAACGAACTTGCCCTCGGCTTCCGACTTGCGCGTAATCGCCTCGCGATACGCGACCTGCGGCTTGCCGACGTTCGCGGCGACGCCGAACTCGCGCACCATGCGATCGACGATGATCTCGAGGTGAAGCTCGCCCATTCCACGGATGATGGTCTGGTTCGTTTCCGGGTCCGTGTGGACCTTGAACGTAGGATCTTCCTGCATGAGCTTCGCGAGCGCGACGC
Organism: Thermoanaerobaculia bacterium; assembly: GCA_035577085.1. Taxonomy (GTDB): domain Bacteria; phylum Acidobacteriota; class Thermoanaerobaculia; order Gp7-AA8; family Gp7-AA8; genus JADGNZ01. Next base: position 2,075 of record DATLVW010000408.1, on the reverse strand, counting down.
CCATCTTTTCCTGATCGACTTTGGTCTTCGGCTCGATGGCGACGGCGATGACCGGCTCCGGGAACGTCATCGTCTCGAGGACGATCGGCTTGTCCCGGTCGCAGATCGTGTCGCCGGTCGTGACGCTGCGCAGACCGACGGCGGCGCCGATGTCACCGGCCCACACTTCCTTGATCTCTTCGCGCTTGTTCGCGTGCATCTGCAGCAAGCGTCCGATGCGCTCGGAGTTGCCCTTCGTCGTGTTGAGCACCGAGGTGCCTGACTCGACGTGGCCGGAGTAAACGCGGAAGAAGGCCAACTGGCCGACGAAGGGGTCGGTCATGATCTTGAAGACAAGTGCTGCGAACGGCTCGGAGTCCGACGCCTTGCGCTCGATGAGCGATTCGTCGTCCGGATCGATGCCCTTGACCGGCGGGATATCGACCGGCGAAGGAAGGTAGTCGACGACGGAGTCGAGCAGAGGCTGTACGCCTTTGTTCTTGAACGCGGAGCCGCACATCACCGGCGTGATCTTCTGAGCGATCGTCGCTTCGCGGATCGCTGCCTTCAACTCGGAAAGCTCGATCGGCTCGCCGGCAAGGTACTTCTCGAGCAGCTCATCGTGCGTTTCCGCGACCGACTCGACGAGCTTCTCGCGGAGATGCTCCGCTTCTTCGCGATACTCGGCCGGAATCTCCTCGGTCTCGTACTTCGCGCCGAGGGATTCATCGTTGAAGATCAGGGCCTTCATCTGGACGAGGTCGATGACGCCACGGAACTTATCCTCGGCTCCGATGGGGAGCTGAAGAGCAACTGCATTCTTTCCAAGCTTGGTGCGGATCTGGTTCACAACGGCTTCGAAGTTCGCGCCGATGCGATCCATCTTGTTGATGAAGGCAATGCGGGGGACGCCGTACTTGTCAGCCTGGCGCCACACGGTCTCCGACTGCGGCTCCACGCCGCAGACGGCACAGAACACGCCGACCGCGCCGTCGAGAACACGAAGGGAACGCTCCACTTCGACGGTAAAGTCGACGTGGCCGGGGGTATCGATAATGTTGACACGGACATCGCCCCACATCGCGGTGGTGGCAGCCGAGGTGATGGTGATCCCGCGCTCCTGCTCCTGAACCATCCAGTCCATCGTCGCAGTGCCATCGTGCACTTCGCCGATCTTGTGGGTCCGGCCCGTGTAATAGAGGATGCGCTCCGTCGTCGTGGTTTTACCCGCGTCGATGTGAGCCATGATCCCGATGTTTCGCGTTTTTTCGAGCGCTACCTGACGTGGCATGACTGAGTTACCTTTTTTACCGGAGACGGTCAATCGGCGGCAAAGCTGACGCCGATTGCAGACGTACGCCCCGCGCATAAAGACGCGAAGCGCACCTCGTGATCATTCTTTGTTTTCCCGTTGCTCGGTCCGGAACCGCAGAACCTGTTCTGTGTTATCCGGTCGAGACGGAGCTACGGAAAGTTAAAAAAATCGGGGTTTGAAACTGCCCAACTTCGGGCCTTAGAAAACCGGTAACGGTGACCCGTCACCAATAATTCTCACGAACCAAAACTAGCCAAAACTGCTCACAAAAACTACCAGCGGTAGTGAGCGAACGCCTTGTTCGCTTCCGCCATTTTGTGCGTATCTTCCTTCTTCTTGATGGCGTTGCCGCGGTTGTTTGCGGCATCCATGATTTCGCCTGCCAGCTTGTCCATCATCGTCTTCTCGCCGCGGCTGTTGGCGTACGAGATCAGCCAGCGAATGGCCAGAGCGGTACGGCGCGATGGCCGGACTTCGATGGGAACCTGGTAGTTCGATCCGCCAACGCGGCGGCTCTTGACCTCGAGCGCCGGCTTGACGTTGTCGACTGCCTTCTTGAAGAGCTTGATCGGATCGTCCTTGGCCCGGTCTTCCACCTTCTTCAGCGCGCTGTAGAACACGCGCTCAGCGACCGACTTCCTCCCCTGCGACATCAGGGAGTTGATGAACTTGGTCACGAGCTGGCTGTTGTAGACCGGATCCGGCAGGATCTCGCGTTTCGGAACTTCTCGGCGTCTCGGCATCTGGATTAACCCTTCTTCGGCCGCTTGGCCCCGTACTT
>DATLVW010000407.1:0-2401 GCA_035577085.1 Thermoanaerobaculia bacterium | reverse complement strand
TCCTTCCGCACTACGAAGCGTTCACCACCGAGTTCGAGAACTGGCCGAAGCGCATCGGTATGGGGTACTCCACCCCCGCGGTCGGCGAAGTGACGACGAAGCAGAAAGCGTACGCCGACCTGATCGCAGGCCGCATCGCCGTCGCCGGCGAGCACACATCACCAGCATGGTTCGGCTTCATGGAAGGCGCGCTGGAGTCAGGACTCGTAGCGATGGCACGCATCGCAAACATCGCCGGGATCCAGCTCGAACCGGAGTATGGAGACTTTCACGCGGTCTGAGCTCGGGTGTCGGGTGTCGGAGCCGACGCCTTCACTGTCAATTGTCCATTGTCAATTGTCAATTGAGGCTCATCGCCAAACCGACAAGATCATCCCCGCGGCGATGAACGAGACAAGGTTGTAGGCGGAGTTGATGAACCAGAGCGGCTTCTTCGTCATCGAGAAAATGGCGGTGGCGAAGCTCGTCGGCGCCGCGAATCCGACCCAGCAGATCGTTCCCACCATCGCCCCGCGCATCAACGAGAACGGCGCGAAATGATTGATGATGATCGCCAGAATGTACGACTGCACCAGCGCGCAGAGGAACGCCATGAAGAGGAGCACCGGCATCGCGCCGCCCGATCCCTCTTTCATCTTTTCTTCAGGGATACCCATGAGCGCGATCCACGTCTTCTTGAAGATCACGGAGTACCAGAGTCCGCCGAGGATGAAGATGACGACACCACTGACGAGAATGGCCAGGTAGTTCACATGAGGAAAAGCCATGGGAGCCTCCTTCTGCTGTCGTTGGGGATCTACGGCAAAGATACCACTGTGCGGGTGTCGGGGGTCGCGGGTCGGGGGTCGCGAGTCGGGGGTCGGAGATAGACGTCGCTCGGTCTCGCGGCTTCCGCGAAGTATGGCTAAGCGGTCTCCTATATCTCTGATCTCTGATCTCCACCGCTCCGACCCCCGACTCCCGACTCCCGACTCCCGACAACAAACTCCCCACTCCCCACCCCCCACTCCCCAGATGCCCACACCTCTTGTTAAGATCCACCTCTGCATGCCCGTGCTGAGATCTGTCATTGCCGCCTCCGGGAGCTATATCCCGCCGGTCCGCGTTCCCAACTCGGACTTTCTGAATCACGACTTCCGAGGGGCGGATGGCGCGCCGATGGGGAAGACGAACGCCGAGATCGTCAAGCAGTTCGAATCGATCACCGGCATCCAGGAACGCCGTTACGTTGAGAACGGCACGGTCACATCCGACATCGCTTACGCCGCAGCGAACGATGCCCTGACCTCGTCGCGCATCGATCCCGAATCGCTCGACCTCATCATCGTCGCGCACAACTTCGGCGACGTGCAGAAAGGCGGCGGCCCACCCGATCTCGTTCCCTCGCTGGCGGCTCGTGTGAAGTCGAAGCTCCGCATCGCCAAGCCGCGCGCGGCCGCCTTCGACCTCGTCTTCGGCTGCCCCGGCTGGATCCAGGGCGTCATCACCGCCGACGCCATGATCCGCGCCGGCGACATCCAGCGCGCCATGATCATCGGCGCCGACACCCTCTCACGCATCTCCGATCCGCACGACCGCGACAGCATGATATACGCGGACGGCGCCGGCGCTACGGTCCTGGAAGCGCGCCAGACCGACGCCGGAATCCTGGCGCACGCATCACGCTCCGACACGCTCGATCACTCCGGCATGCTGTCGATGGGACCATCGAACAAAGACGAAGTCTTCATCGAGGCGCTCTTCCTGAAGATGGAAGGGCGCAAGCTCTACAAGTACGCACTACAGACCGTGGCCAGCTCGATGAAGGAGTGCCTCGACAAAGCCGGCATCGCGCTGAAGGCCGTCTCGAAGATCCTCATTCACCAGGCGAACGGCAAGATGGACGAGGCGATCGTCACGGCGCTCTACGAGTCCGAGAAGCTGCAGCCGCCACCCGATGTGATGCCGATGACGATCTCCTGGCTCGGCAACAGCTCCGTGGCCACGGTACCGACGCTGTTCGATCTGATCGCCAAAGGCCGGCTCGACGGCCAATCCTTCCACCCCGGCGAGATCGTCCTCTTCGCCTCAGTCGGCGCCGGCATGCACATCAACGCCTTCGCCTACCGGATGCCGTAGGCAAGGAGTGCAGGCGTCTCGCCTGCGGCCGATGGGCGTCTCGCCCGGCGGTAAATCCGCGGATTGCGAAGGAAACGTCCGGCCCCACGGAATCACGCCGAGGTTCTCGTCGTGCTTTCCAAAATGGGGTCAGTGGAGGACGGCTTCGGCGGTCTCAGCGAAGCGGGGGGATGCGGCTTTGCCAATAGCCAGGACGCCGTCGATGGTGCGCAACCGCGACGATCACGATCTCGCTATCGCTTGCGACGTAAACCAGGTTGTACCGAAATGTGCGTAACCGCAG
>DATLVW010000406.1:0-2885 GCA_035577085.1 Thermoanaerobaculia bacterium | reverse complement strand
AACAAAGTCCACGCCGAGTCCTTGCCGCTGCTCCACGAGAGCAATGTTTTCAGTGGCCGATGTGCTGCCATGCCGTTCCTCGATGTCCGAAGTCGAAGGCCTGCGGATGAAAGATCTCCGCGAGAATCTCTGCGGATTCCGCAAGCCGCGGGCCTGGACGATTGAAGTACTGGTTCCCATCGAGCACGAAGATGCGGTCCTCACGAACGGCACGAAGCGTCCGCCATTCGGCATGGGACTGAAGGAGATCCCAGTCACGAATCGTCTCCCCGATCCGAAAGCCGCAGGGGAAAACCGTGATCACGTCCGGGTCGGCCTCGGCGAGATCGTTCCAGGTGATCCAGGGCGAGTGTCCGTTCGCTTCGCCGAGGAGGTTGATTCCGCCGGCGAGCTCGATGAGGGTGGGCATCCAGTTGCCGGCTGCCATCAGCGCTCCATCCATTCGATCGTTGCCACGCGGGGTTTTTCGGGCAGATCGCGCGTGACAGCGGCGATGGAATCGAGCCGCTGCCTCATCGAGTGGATGACGTTTTCGCCGGCCGCCGTGGCTCCGACTGAATCCGCGGTGTGCCGGATATCGCCGAACACATCGTCGAGCGACTGAGGATTGAGCGCCACGATTTTCGGTCTCGCGTCTGACCACGACGCCAGGGCAGCCTCGACGTCGCGCAGACTCACCGCGCAGACCTCGCACTGAATCTGCGTAACGATGTGGGTCGGGCGCAGATCGCGAAGCCGCTCGGCATCGACGGAATAGACGCTGAGGTCGTGCTGCAGAATCGCAGTGATGTTTTCGTGAATATCGCGCGTGTTGTTTCCTCCCGCTTTTGGAGCGGTGCACACCGGCAGCCGCTCCACGCCGGGCGGGAAGTCGCATTCGTGGGACCTCCCGACCAGTGCGTGCTCGAGGCCGAGCGCACAGACGATCTCCGTTGCACTCGGCAGCAGTGAAACGATGCGAGGAGTCACGTTCGGGCGAACATTGGAATCTGACGCTCGCTCACGGCGAAGATGCCGAAGAAAGCCGCCGTGTAGATCGCGTCGGAAGCGAGAGTGTTGCCGTAGAACGGGATCGCGGCGACATAGCAGGCGACGAGTCCGGCCGCCGTCTTCGCGTACATCGTCCCCATCATCCACACCGCGAAATTCGTGATGAGGTAGAAGATCGTTGAGGAAACGAGAAAGCCGCCGCCAACGGCTGGCAACGAAGTACGACGGCCGCGAAGAAGCATTCCGATCGCGGCGATGAGCGCGTAGCTGAGATAGACGAACGGCATCAGTGAATGAAAGCCGATGATGGCGTCGCCGGCCAGCATCGTGAGCAGAGGCACGGCAATCGCCCATGAACGGCGCTCGAAGTGCGCTCCGGCGAAGAGCGCAATCGCTCCGACCGGCGCGAAGTTCCATGGGTGCGGAATGATCCGCAGCACGACGCCCGCAACGACGAGAGCGAGCGAAAGCCAGAAGCGGGGAGTGAAAGTCATCTTCATGGCAGCTCCTATCGCGACGTAGAGAAGCGGACGCCGACGATGGCCCGTCGAGCCGGTGATGCGTATCCGACCACTTCCTCGTATCGCGCGTTCGTCAGATTCTCGAGCTTCACGTACGGAGTGAGACGCGAGAGACGGTACTGAACGTTGAGGTCGAGCGTCGTATACGAGCGGTTGGTCACGCGCCCGAAGGGGAGAACAGCCATGGAGTCTTCGCGCTCACCCGTGCGGAGGATGACAAGGTTCGTATCCACGGCTCCGCTGCGATAGCCCGTTGCCAGCGAGCCGGAGTGCTTTGGACGGCGCAGCAGGCGAAGCCCGGTCGTCTCGTCTTCGTCGCGATGCAGGTAGGTGTAGCTGAATGCCGTGTAGACGTTCGCGCTCACGTGCTGCGTAGCTCCCAGCTCGATGCCGTCCGCGCGCACGCGGCCGATGTTCTGCGAGATGAACGTGACCGGATCGAAGGTGATGAGATTGCGGTAGTGGCTGTTGAAGTAGGTGAGCGAGAAGAGTCCGTCGCGTCCCATGGCCGCGTCGTAACCAATCTCGTAGCTGCGGTTGCTTTCCGCTTTGAGTGCGGCGTTGCCGAAGAAGGGGAAGTAAAGCTCGCCCAGGGACGGCGCGCGGAAGCCGGTGCCGTACGCGGCGCGCCATTTGGTCGATCCGTTCACGATGGCCGCGGCGATGCGCGGCGAGGTCTGGGAGCCGAAGGTGTCGAAGCGGTCGCGGCGGACGCCGGCGCTGAGCTCGAGGTGCGACGTCTGGCTGAACGGATGGGAGTAGCGGTCCTCGATGAAGAGGGAATTGTCCCTCCGGCGCCTGTCGAGAAAGTTCGGACCGAAGTTCGTGACGTCGTTGACGACGTCGCGCTGGTACTCGCCGCCGGCGACGATCGTTCCTGCCGGCGAGGCGAAGCGCGTCGTCAAGCGCGCACGGCGCGTCTTCGCATCCGTCGACGCCGACGTCGTGAAGGGATCCTCGGGATCGGAGAAGTCATCGCGGCGATGGTTGTCGGAAAGCGTCAGATCGCTGATGAAACGGCCGAGGGTGAGCGTGACAGGGACCGCGATCTGCGTTTCCGTCCCGTTCTGGCGGCGGTCGAGACTCGGCACGAGCGCGGTGCCCGCGGCATTCGTGTTGAAGGGGATGCCGAGGTTATAGGAAGTGTGGCGGGCGGCAGCGCCGAGCGAGAAGGCATCGGACAGCGACCACTTCACGTTGCCGCTGGCACTGTTCTGGTGGAAGTCATCGTTCGGATTGAAGCCGTCGTCGGCACGATGTTCGTAGCTGCCGGCGGCTTGGATGGACTCGGCCGCGTAGTCCCCGCTCAACGCCGCGTTGCGCAGTCCGTGGCCGCCGCTCTCGAAGTCGCCGTGAACGCCGCTGCTTCGCGGC
>DATLVW010000405.1:0-9239 GCA_035577085.1 Thermoanaerobaculia bacterium | reverse complement strand
ACCGGTTATAAAGGCTGATCGATTGATCGTAGGCGCCGAGGCCTGTGTAGGCTTTAGCAAGTGAGAGGAGCTCGTCGGCGTCGTTGACGGACGATGAGGCCATCGCGGTCGCTGCCTGCGCGTCGAGTGCGGCGCGCCGTTGGTCGAGTTTGGCGAGCTCCTCGTGGCGGCGCTGTTCGATCTGGGCGGCGAGATCATCGAGCCCGGCGATCTTCGCGCGTGAGTGCTCCCTTACGAAGGTCACCTCATTACGCGCCTCGGCATACCTTCCCGCGTCGTACAACATTCTGGCCCGCTCGACGTGAAGGGCGAGGTTGTAGGGCTGCGCGGCGATCAGTTTGCCGACTCTCTCCAGACGCAGGTCGGGCGAGGCGGAGAACTGCGCGGAGAGATCATGCGCCTGCGCCGCTTCCGGATGCGCAGCATAGTACTCATTGAGAAGGGCGATCGCGCCTTCCCGGTCGCCGCTCCACGCCCGTGCATTGGCGAGTGCGATCACCGCATCCTCACTCGGCGCGGTGGTGTAGACGTCGTTGAGCGTCGTGATTGCGGCGTGCGAGTTGCCCATCCAGGTCAGCACGCGGCCGTATTCGAGCCTGAGATCGGGCGTCGACTGCTCGCTGAGGAGCGCGGAGTAAGCACGCTCGGCGCGATCGGTCTGGTTCGACCATGCCAATGCACGCGCTTCACGCAAGCGCACATCGCGCGTGCGCATCGCCTGCGGCAGGTGCTCGTAGATCGAAGCCGCGGTGCCGTAGCTGCCGGCGTCGAAGTACGCGTCGGCGAGGGCAAGGCGGTCCTGATCCGTCGCGCTGTTGGCGTGCGCCTTTGCCTCGGCTGCCGCAACGTTGCGCGCGGCGGTGTCGCGTCTTCCATTCGCGGCGACGTCGGCTGCCGCTTTAGCTTCCGCGTCGTTCGGATCGGAAGCGAGGAGAGCGTCGGTGAGCTTCGACGCCTCGTAATAGCGGCCTGCCTGATTGTAGAGGCCGGCAAGCTCGAGCTTCTCCGCCCTTGTGGCCTGGCCTCGAGTGACTGCGGACTCCAGAGTAGTGATTCTTGTGTAGGAAGTGTCTTGTTGCTGGGCGAGTAAAACCGTTGCGGACATGATTGTCAGTGCGACGGCGAGGAAGCTTCTAGCGAGCCTCATTGGGCGTCCTTCCCTGATCCTGATCTCAGTTGTCAAATGGAGGGTGATACTGAAGAATGTTGCAGCCTCTCGGGTGGGCCGCATTGCAATGGATATTCCAGTTTAGTGTTGCGATGGCGTTGCAGTCGTCGTAGCGGCAGGACTATCGCAGCCGGCGTAGTCGCTCTTGAGCACGACGGCAAGATGATCACCGACCGGCCGCTCGACACCGTCGCTCGGATGATTGACGATGTGATCTTCGACCCACATCGCACTCGATCCGCCGCCGTCGAGGTTCATCGCCCAGCAGGCGTCGAGACGGTGATTCATGAATGCGGCGAGCTCGGCCAGCGTCATGCCCGGCACATTGGCGCGCCGCCCGTCGACGACGACGAGATAGAGAGTCTTGCCATCCTTCGACACGCCGGCTGCGGTGCGCGGATGCGGTGAGCGTGTAAAGCCGGCGCTTCCCGGCAAGCTTGCGCTAAGCGGCGTGCAATTCTTCACAAGAAGGGGCCAGCCGGACAACGCGGTCTCGATCCAATCCTCGGGAGGGTCCATCACTTCCGATTGCGGTCTGATCTCTGCGCGGTGCTCACCGATGGCGATGACGCCCTCGCGGCTGGTGTCTTTCGATCCCACCCATTGACCGCAAGGGCCGATCGCCAGGCCGATTGGATTGAAATGGTCGTCGAAATAGTCGCCGTTGACTGCGACCAGAGCATCATTCTTCTTCGCGAAGTCGCTGACCTTCATTCCCTTGTCGGTCTGGCGTGTCGAGATGACCATGAGGTCGTCATTGCTGAGGTCGACGCGCGCGACGTAGACGTCGATATTGCCTTCGGCGAATTCCTGATAGTCGAGGCCGGGGACGATCGAAGTCCAGTCGCCGGCAAGCGCCGCGGTTGCGCAAAGGAGAAGTACGAATACGAGGAGTTTGGCTTTCATGCGCGGCGCATGTTCAAGCGGTCTGCCAACGCGTGGCACCGCGAATGCAAACTCCTGCGTCGCCACACTTCAGCAATGGCACCCGACAACGATCTCGATTCCCCTCGCTTGCGCCATACGCGCTGGCAAAACCCCGACGGTAGCGGCCGCTTCGTGCGCGCGAATGCCGGGCCGGTAAAACCCACAAGAACCCAGACGGTCGTGGAGTTGATGATGTTCGTGGTGGCCGGGGTGCTGATTACTCTGGCTCTCATTGCGGTCTACACCAGCTTCTCACCGTCGCACAGGGCAGTGCCGAATCGAGTGGCCGAGGGATGGGCGCAGGATCGCGTGAACATCGTGCTCTTCGGCGTCGGTGGCGCAAATCATCCAACCCACGACAATCTTGCCGACTCCATCATGCTCCTGAGTCTCAAGCCGTCGACGAAGCAGGCGGCAATTGTTTCCATTCCCAGAGACTTGTGGGTTCCTATCGAGGGACATGGATCGCATCGCATCAATTACGCGCACGCGATGGGCGATATGGGCGGTTATCCCGGTGCAGGCCCGGGCCTCTTGTGCGACACCGTGTCGCAGGTCTTCAATCAACCGGTCCATGCCTATGTGCGCGTCGACTTCGCCGCGTTCGAGAAGTTGATCGACAACCTCGGCGGTATCGACGTTTACTGCCAGCACGGCTTCTATGACTATCTGTTTCACGACGGATTCGCCCAGGGCTGGCATCACCTCAACGGTAAGCGGGCGCTGGCATACGCGCGCTACCGGTATGTGATCGGATCCGAGGGGGACAATTACGCGCGGGAGCTGCGGCAGCAACAGGTCATCAGCGCGCTCCGGGAAAAGCTTCAGAGAATGCAGCCGCAGCAGGCGCTCGGCGTGGTGGAGGCGCTGACGACATTGTCGAGCGCGGCCGATACGAACCTGACGACGCCGCAGATGATCTCGCTGTACAGAGCATTTCATGACATCAAGCCGGAGGAGATCCGGCATGTCTCGCTCAAGCCGTTGACGGAGCCGTTCGAGGTGACGCGGTTGAGCGAGCCGGGCGAAGCGGTACGCACCCACACTGGCAGCTTCCAGGATCTTCAGAAGCTGGAAGCATCGATCTTTGCCAGCGAACAACAGGTATCGACCAGCGATCAGATTCAGTTTGCAGCAACACCGCCTCCGCCTGTGCAGCGTGCGCAGGCGCCGAGGCAGGCGACGGATTGACGGTGGCGCAGTCATTGCTTTCTCGCTGCTCTGCCGTAAGAAACCACGAGCTGTACAACCCACTCATTGAGAGAAGAGGCTTCTTATGAACGGATCCACGGACGTGCGATCGAGCAAATCATCCCAGGGTTATGAACCCGCCCCTCCCACCATTCTCAAAACCGATAAAGAGCTTCCCCTCGGCGATCCGATCGTCGAACCGACCGCCGATCCGGCTACCGCCTCCGAGGCAAAGAACGCCGACTGCGAGCGCTGCATCAGCGGCATCGACCTTCTCGACTACGGCGCCGGCGGCCTGATGCCGAACAAGGTTTATCTCGTAAAAGGCGCGGGCGGCGTCGGCAAGACGCTGTTCGGGTTGCAGTTCCTTACCCGAGGACTGGAGCATCAGGAACCGGGGATTCTGATTACCGATCAGAAGCCGGAGAACGTCCTGGCGCAGGCGCGCGGAATCGGCTTCGGCATCGACGAGGCAGTCAAGCGCGGCCAACTGGCAATCCTCAATCCCAGCAATCGCTACTTCGAGCTCGTGGAGAGTCCGGCCGACGTCATGGCCATTGTCGGCGAGCTCGGCGACCTGATCCGGAAGATGAATGCGCGGCGCCTCGTCATCGATCCTGTCTACACGCTGATCAACACGTCGTTCTCCAGTCACTTCGCGACATCGATTACACAGTCGCTCATCAATGCGCTGGAAGATCTGCCGGTGACGACGCTGCTCGTCGGCGAAGAGGACGATCCGGAGTTGAACGCCATCACGAGACAGCTCGAGCATAACGCGGCCGGCGTCGTGTCGCTGACTCATGACGCAGCCACCGGCGGCCGGCTCATGCGCGCGTCCAATCTGCGCTACGCCAGCAATGACGATCTCACATCGCACTACCGGATTCTGAACGGCCGCGGCCTGATCAATTATCGCGGCGAGGACGAACGGACGGTTGATGTGACCAAGCCGTGGGAAACGTCGCGCGAGACTTCGCGCAAGATCCTGGTTCTTGGCGCGAGCCAGGAGACTCTGCGCCGCGTTCAGGAGTCCCTCGGCAATGAGTATGAAGTGCAGTCGGAGCCGGATCTCAAAGCCGGTGTCGAGCGCGTCAAGCGTGAACGGCCCGGTCTCGTGCTGGTGACGCCGTCGCGCTCCGTGACCGCCATCGCTGCGATTCTCGAGCTCGCGCATAGCTCCACGTCATCGATCGCGTTCCTCTCGCCCAATGCACACCGTCAGTCGGAACGCGTCCTTTATCTGCGCGCGGGAGCGGACGATTTCATCACCGAGCCGTTCTCACCCTCCGAGTTGCGTGCACGCGTCGATGCGCTGATCCGGCGCAGCGGCAGGCGGCTCAACCTGCGGGGATCGAAGCTGCACTCGATCACGCCTGACGAGATGTCGTCACTGATGAGCGCGGCGGACAACCCGAGTGATTCGAAGCGTGGTCCGGTATTGAAAGCTAAAAGCGGCAGCGTCGACTTCGATCCGGATTTCAACGAGCGTCTGCAGCGGAATGTCGATACGGTCCGCAAGCTCGATCAGCCCTTCGCGCTCTACTGGATCAAGGCGGACGAGAAGGACGCCGATCTCAATCGCGATCTGGCCAAGCTTTGCCGGCAGGAAGACATCGTCTGCCACAATCGCGACGGCGAGTTCGTGGCCATCCTCACCGGAACCGACCAGAACGGTGTGAAAGGGTTCGAGAGCCGGCTGAATGAGAAGCTCGGCACGCGCCTGCGCGACACGGAGCATGGATACGAACTGCATAACGCCTGATTGAATCGAATCATTAGCTGACACATCAGAAGAGCGGCTCAGGCCGCTCTTTTGTTTATGGTCGAGGTGGAATGGCACGCGCGCGCAATCTATTATTGTGAGTCTTAAGAAAAGCCGCGATCGCGCGACAAAGGCATACTCCCGGCGACGGGAGGACGCAAAGTCTCAGGTCTGATAGCAGACGGCTGGACTGCCGAACGTGATTCTGGAACGTTCCTCTCCGCATTGGAGAACGGCATAGCGGATCGCAGGGCGAAGGAGCCTGATGCGCATTGCCGCGATCGCCGCGTTGCTGTTCTCATTTGCCGCTTCATCGTTCGCCTATCAGGAGTCGGCGTGGATTCCACCCTGGAACGCCGATGCCCTCAAATCCCTCCAATCGAACCTCGGCACGCTGAACGAGACGAACCCGGTCTGGTACAGCTGGAACGCCGACGGAACACCGTTGAAAAACTGGAACGCGGAAAACGCAACCTGGCGCTCATCGATGAGCGGCACGCTTGTTCCGACCGTGCAGAACGTCGTCAATGGCAGTTTCGACGGGAACACCGCGGCGGCCGTGCTGGCGTCGCCGGTCTCACGTGAATCGACGGCCGCGGCGATCTCGCAGCTCGTCATCATGCAGGCCTTCGACGGAATCGATATCGATTACGAGCGCCTGCCTGCAGCGTCGCGCGACAACTTCACGGCGTTTCTGACGACTCTCGGATCGAAACTGCACGCGGCGAACAAGAAGCTTTCCGTCACCGTCTACGCGAAGACCAGCGACAGCGCCAACTGGAATGGTCCGGGCGGGGAGGACTGGCGTGCGATCGGCGGCATTGCGGACTCCGTCAAGATCATGGCGTACGACTACAGCTATTCGGGCAGCGCGCCGGGACCGATCGCTCCGCTGAACTGGATCGACGGCGTGGCCACGTATGCACAGAGCGTGATTCCGAATGACCGGATCATGATTGCACTGCCATGGTATGGATACGACTGGAGCTCCGGCGCCGCCACCGACGTGACCTACGCCTCGGCCATGCAACTGGCGCAGAGCAATGGCGCGACGGTGTCGCATGACGCGAACGGCGAAGCGACGTTCACGTACGGCGGCCACACGGTGTTTTTCCAGGATGCTTCGAGCTACGCGAAGAAGGTGCAATTGCTGAAGGATCGGCACCCATCGATCGCCGGCTTCGCGGCCTGGAGCGCCGGCGTGGAAGATCCCGACATCTGGAACGTCATGCGCGGATCGAGCTCCTCGGGCGCCGCACCACCACCCGCGCCAGCCGCATCGATCGCCATTTCGGGTCCGGGATCGCTCAGCGTGAGCCGCGGATCGTCGACTGCGGCGGATTATCAGCTCGTCGCGGTGAATGGATTCACCGGCACGGCGGCTGTGGCACTCCAGCCTCCGAGCGGCTTCAATGGGACGGTCAGCGCGAACGCCGCGTCGGTGGCCGCCGGTGGATCGATCCGCGTCACGGTCAATACGACGTCGCTCACGACGCCCGGCAGCTATCAATTCCAGGTCAACCTGACGAGCGGCACGCTCACCGCGACGCAAAACGTGACGATTCAGGTGAACGATCTTCCGCGGCGGCACTCGGCGAAGTAGTCTGCGATCACTCGCAGAAGCCATCCGCAGATGACGCAGATAGACGCAGATCCTATCTGTGAACATCTGCGATATCTGCGGATAAGCCGTTGAACTCACGTGCGCGGCGGTGAAAGCCGCACTGGTTCGGCGCTTGATTGATAGCGTCACGCGGACGCTCGATAGCGTGCGCGTCACGCAGGAACTCGTCGGCGCCACGCTGCGAGTGGTGAGCGCCACGCTGCGAGTGGTGGGCGTACACGTTGTGAGTGGTGGCCGTCACGCTGTGAGTGGCGAGCGCCACGCTGTGAGTGGTGACAGTCCACCAGTTAACTCGTCCCCGTCACCAGTCAACTGGTGGACTGTCACCAGTCAAACTGTGGGCGCGACTAGTCAAGCGGTGGGCGTCCATCACTCACAGCATGGCGCTCACCAGTCAATGCGTGACCGTCACCAGTCAACGGGTGGAGAGTCACCGCTCCAGTAGTGAGCGTCACCGTTCGACCGGTGGACGCCACCGCGCACACGGTGAGTATCACGAAGCAACTGGTGAACGCCACCAGTCATTGGATCAGCGCCATCCCGAAAGCATTCGCCGGAACGGTCAAACGGAGCACGCTGACTGTGGCTTGTTACGCGCCGTCACGGGGGAAACCCCGCGACGTCCAATTAGGGACCGCTGTCTATAAGAAAGACTACCGCGCATTGCTCAACACGCGTGGTGGAGAAACCTTTTCATTTCTAATGAATCTAAAGGAATAGCGAGGAACTGGCGAATAGGCGACAGCTCGCATGTTTAGTCCATAACAAAGTAAAGGAGACCCATGTCCCTTTCCCCCGGTAGTTCCAGTGAAACAACCGCAGTAACGTTAACCCCGGCAGACATCGTAGCGACAATCCGCGCGACGAATCTGGCTCCCGCAGACCGCGTGGAGATCCTCAGAGCGTTGCGGGAAACGATGCCGGCCATTGTGCCACCGGATCCGCTTCAGGAGGGGCGGATGCGCGTGGCGAAAGCAGTCCCACGGCCGTTTGTCGAAGCGGCCATCAACGGTCTCACGGCATCCCAGGTGTGGGCACTATCGGCAGCGACGACGCCCGACGAGCTGAAATCGCACCGTGACTTCGAAGAGCAGCGTCCTGTACTCGACGAGCTGAAGGCGTACACCGACATCCTCACGTACGGTCTGGATTATCACCATTGGCAGGCCACCGCGATGGCGCGCAGGGCGTACAAGGTCGGCAAACAGCTCGGCGGCGATGAAGGTCTGGTTCTCCAGCCCCACATCGACATCATGGCGTCAACGCTTCCTCGAAGGTCGCGAAAAGCGAAGACTCCTCCGAAGACGACACCGCCACCGAAGCCTGTGACCGAGTAGTAATGTTGTGCAAGTGGCGGTCTTCTGTTTGGGGCCGCCACTTTTGAACCATTCACCACAAAGGCACAAAGGACACAAAGAACCTTTGTGCTCTTTGTGTCTTTGTGGTGATCAAGCTTCTCCACGTTACCCGGACACCTGTCCGCGGACACATGTCCCCTCGGACACTCCTCGGACATAGCCAAATCCGCGGATCACACGGAGAATCAATCACTTCGCTCATGGCACCTCGGTTGCCCTGTAGCGTCGCTGAATGATTGAAAACACATCCTCGATGGACCGCGCGGTCGGCCCTTCGTCGGCGTTTACGCGGCCGAGGATGATTGCGGCGGGGGTGTTGCTGGCGGTTGTCGTTGGGCTGGCGTTTGCGTTTCCGGCCATCAGGCGGTGGTCGCGCGCCGATCGCGCCGTGGACGCCTCCACGCTATCGATGGGCGTTGTTGTCCGCGGCGATCTTGTGCGCGACATCTCCGTGCAGGGGCGCGTCGTTGCGGCGTTGCATCCCACGCTCGTCAGTCCGGCGCAGGGGATCGTGTCGCTGCGGACGAAGGCGGGGAGTGTGGTGCGCCGAGGAGATGTCCTCGCGGTTGTCGACAGTCCCGAGTTGCGCAGCGCGCTCGATCAGTCGCGGGCGCAGGTTCTTTCGCTCGGCACCGACTATGAGCGGGCGAAGATCGCCGGCTCGCAGTCGGATGCGCGGTTGCGGCAGCAGGTTGCGCTTGCCGAGGTGCGGCTGGAGGCGGCGAAGCGTGGGCTGCAACGCGCGGAGCTGCTGCGGCACGATGGATTGATCAACGGCACCGACTTCGAGCGTGCGCAGGACGATGTGCATGTCGCGCAGATCGAGCTGGAACAGGCCAGACGCGAGATCGGACTCAATCGCGAGACGGCCGACTTCGATATCCGCAGCCGGAAACTGCAGGCCGACAGGCAGCAATCAGCCACCGACGAGCTGCAGAAGCGCTTCGAGGACCTGACCATCCGCGCGCCGTTCGACGGCATGGTGGCAGCGATCACTGTTAATGAGCGCGACGCTGTCGCCGCGAACCAGGCAATCCTCACCGTCATCAATCTTTCGTCGCTCGAGCTCGAGATCACGATCCCCGAGGAGTACGCGGGCGATGTGAGGATCGGAACGCCGCTCATGATCGGCTACGGCGGCGGCGAGAAGGGCGCGCACATCACCGCGGTCTCGCCGGAGATCGTCGGCAACCAGATCACGGCGCG
>DATLVW010000404.1:0-18101 GCA_035577085.1 Thermoanaerobaculia bacterium | reverse complement strand
CTCATATTCCGGCGGCGGACCGATGGGTGGATGCGGCCCCGGGACGTGGACGGAGTACATCAACGTCCCCGGCTCCTGCGCGCGGACGGCCTTGGTCAGCGTATCGAGTGCTGCAGCGAACTGAGGCGGACATCCGTCCTTCAGCTTCCAGCGCGAAAACAATGCGATCATGCGTTTCTCCCCGGTCCCGGAGTGCCTTCCGAGCGGTATACTCGGCAGCCAAATAAGGGTAACCTCTCCGCAAAAAAAGACAAGTGCTGAGTCCCCGCTGCGCGACGTGACGAAGTGTACAAGGAGACACTGATGACCATCACTGCCTGGCACGAACCGAAGACGGAGTTTTGGGCGAAGAACGAGCCGATGCGCGAGTCACCGAACTGGCATGGTGTGTCGCCCGAAGTGATCGCGAGACGCGGACGGCCGTGGAATCAGGACCCGAATGACGTTCCGTGGCTCGACCGCGATGACGCCGAGGAGAGGATTCAGTCGCGGCTGGCAGAGGGGCTGATCTCATCGGAAGAGGCCGAGCTGCTCCGGCAGTGGGTCGTCGAAGGCTACTTCATCCTGCGCGGTGCGATCGACCAGTCCGATTTCGGCACGATCGATCAGTTCAATCGGTTCCTCGACGACCTCTGGACCACCGACCAGGTCATCCCCGGGCTGCATATCATGAGCCTGCACATCAAGGGCAGACCGCCCGGTCCGATCCGTCACGCCGAGCTGCTGCAGTGGCCGCTCGAGTACCGCCTCGAGCTGCGCGACCAGCAGCTCTGGCGCGTCCATTACCTGCACTGTCACTCGGAGGCGATGCTGGCGCTCACGATGTCCCGTCACCTCCTGCGCATGGCCACTCTGATTCTCGAAGAGCCCGCGGTGCTGGCCAGTTCGATCGGCTTCAAGTGGGGCAGCGAGGTCGGCGTGCATCAGGATCTCGCGGCGATGCACATCCATCCGAAGAACCGGCTCGTCGGCGTCTGGCTGGCGGGTGAGGACGTCGATCCGCTCGCGGGACCCCTCGGTGTCTTCCCAGGATCGCACCGCGTACCGATCTGGCCGGGCTGGAACAACTACCCGCAGACGAATCTCCGCACCTGCCACCTCGATACGAGATCGAAGGAAGAACAGTATCTAAAGGATGCCGTCGCCGGCGGCCAGCGGGTTTCTCTGCCGGTGAAGAAGGGCGACGCGATCCTGACGCACGGCTTGATGATCCACGGCGGCGACAAGATCAAGAACCGGGCGTTGACGCGCTTTTCGGCGGTCCTGCACTACACGGTCCCCGGCGGCGACAAGACCGACGAGATCACTGGTCCCTTCAACTGGTAAGCGTTCATGGTCGATGACACCGTCATTCTGCGCGGGAAAGACCTGACGATCGACGAGGTCGCGCGGGTGGCGCGCGGCGGCGCGAAGGTGAGCATCACCACCGACGCGCGCGTCGAACAGAAGGTCCGCGGCTCGCAGGAGTATGTGACCCGGCTGATCGCCGCGGGCGAGCGGCTGTACGGTGTGACGACGGGATTCGGCGGCAAATCGAACACGGCCATCACGGCCGGGGATGCATGCGATCTGCAGGAAGCACTGCTCTGGTTCCTGAAGTCGGGAGCCGGCGGCAGACTGCCGGCCGGCGACGTCCGTGCCAGCATGCTGCTGCGCGCGAACTCGCTGTTGTGCGGCGTGTCGGGCATCCGGATGGAGCTGATTCGCCGGTTCGAGACGTTCCTGAACAACGGCCTGACCCCGCACGTGCGCGAGCTCGGTTCGATCGGCGCCAGCGGCGACCTCGTCCCGCTCGCCGCCATCGCCGGTGCGATCGTCGGTCTCGACAACTCATTCAAAGTCGATGTTCGCGGCAAGGAAATGGGCGCGATCGATGCGCTCCGCACCCTGGGTCTGGAGCCGGAGCGCATGGCGCCGAAAGAAGGTCTGGCTCTCGTCAACGGCACCTCGGTCATGACCGCGATCGCCATGAACGCGGTCTACGACAGCCGCGTGGTCATCGCGCTGGCGATGGGCGCGCACGCGCTGATGTTCCAGGCGATGCGCGGCAACGCGCATGCGCTTCATCCATTCATCCACCATCACAAGCCGCATCCCGGCCAGGTGTGGGTGGCGCGGAATCTCTTCAAGCTGCTCAAGGGCTCGAAGTGGACGTACGGCGAGACCCGCGGCGGCTTCGAGCATTCCGCTGGGAGCCTGGCGCAGGACCGCTATTCACTCCGCTGCATTCCGCAGTACCTCGGACCGGTCGTCGACGGACTGGCCGTAATCGCCCGGCAGATGGAGACCGAAGCGAATTCCGCCACCGACAATCCGCTCTTCGACGGCGAAGGCGAGTCGTACTACGAAGGGGGCAACTTCCTCGGCCAGTATGTCGGCGTGGGCATGGACCAGTTGCGGCAGTACCTGGCGCTGACGGCGAAACATCTCGACACGCAGATCGCGATGCTGGTGGCGCCGGAGTTCAACAACGGTCTCCCGTCGTCGCTCGTCGGCAACGAAGCGCGCAGCGTGAATAACGGGCTCAAGGGGTTGCAACTGACCGGGAACTCGATCGTCCCGGAGTTGCTGCATCTCGCCTCTCCGATGGCCGATCGCTACCTGACGCACGCCGAGCAGTTCAATCAGAACGTCAACAGTTTGGGTTTCGGCTCGGCGAATCTCGCGCGGCGCGCGGTGTCGTTCTCGCAGCAGTATCTGGCGGTGGCGCTGATGTTCGGTGTCCAGGCCGCCGATCTGCGCGCGCACCGCGAAGAGGGACATTACGACGGCCGCGCCGGACTCTCGCCGGCGACGGTGCCACTGTACGAGGCGGTCTGCAGCATCTGCCGCGTCAAGCCGGGGCGCGAGCGCGCGTTCGTGCACGACGACCGCGATCAGTCGCTCGACATCTACATCGAGGAGCTCGCCGCCGACATCGCCGGCGACGGCGCCATTCCGAACGCGCTGCAGGACACGCTGCAGGCACTCAAGGAGCCGGGAATCACCCTCGTCTCGCGCCAGGAGGAACAGGTAGAGATGAATGTTGCGCAGAACATCATTCGCGGCCGCAAGCTGTTCCCGCGCAAAGTCGCACTGACGTTCGAGAATCGCCACTACACGTACGCCGATCTCGACGAGTGGTCGAATCGTGTGGCCGAGGGACTGGCTGCATCGGGCGTGGGACGCGGCGATCGCGTGGCGCTGTTCCTTCCGAACATTCCGGAGTTCGCCGCCGCCTACCTGGCCATTCAGAAGCTCGGCGCCGTGGCGGTGTCGCTGAACTCGACGCTGCGGACGGAAGAGACCCGCTTCATTCTCAATGACAGCGGCGCGGTTGCGCTGTTCACGACGGAGGTATTGCGCGGGCACGTCGATCGCGCCGCGTCGCCGGAGCTGAAGCTCGTAGTCATCGTCGAAGGCGCGGCATCCGGCACCGATACCTCGCTCTCGGATTTGACGGCGAATACGACCGGCGAATTCACCCCAGCGATCATGGACCGCGACGATCCCTCGGCCATTCTGTATACGTCCGGAACGACCGGAGAGCCGAAGGGTGCCTGCCTGTCGCACGGCAACGTGATCTCCAACATGCACGCGTTCAACTACAACTGCGGCATGCGGGTGGACGACAAGCTTCTGCTGTTCCTGCCGCTCTTCCACTGCTTCGGGCAGAACGCGATCCTCAACAGCGGCTTCAACGCATGCGCGACGGTCGTCCTCCACCGGACCTTCCATCCCGCCACGATCATCCGCTCGCTCGCCGACGATCAGGTGACGATGTTCTTCGGCGTGCCGACGACATTCATCCCGCTCTACAACCTCGCCTCGGCCGCCGAGCTGGAGTCGGTGCGCTACTACTTCTCCGCGGCGGCGACGCTTCCGCGCGAGGTCGCGCGCAAGTGGGAGGAGAAGTACCGCCGGCCGATCAACGAAGGCTACGGTCTCACCGAGACATCGCCGTTCGCGAGCTACAACCACCGCCTCTGGTACAAGCTCGGCTCGATCGGCGCACCGATCGAGAACGTCGAGATGCGGGTCGTTTCGCCCGACACCGGAGCCGAAGTGGCGACGGGCGATCCCGGCGAGATCGTCGTCCGCGGGCCGAACGTGATGCTCGGCTACTGGAACCGCCCCGAGGCGACCGCGCAGGCGATTCGCGACGGCTGGTTCCACACCGGCGACATCGGCCGCGTCGACGAAGACGGCTACTTCTACATCGTCGACCGGCTCAAGGACATGGTCAACGTCGGCGGCCTCAAGGTCTATCCGGTCGAGGTCGAGAACACGATCTACCTCCACCCGGCGGTCGAAGAAGTCGCGGTCTACGGTATCCCCGACCAGGTCATGAGCGAGCGCGTCTGCGCGAACATCGTCTGCAAGAAAGAGCACTCGGCGACAGAGGCGGAGATCATGGCCTTCTGCCGGCAGCAGCTCGCGGACTACAAGATCCCGTCGGCGATCCGTTTCGTCGAAGCCCTCCCCAAGAGCCCGACCGGAAAGATCCTGAAGCGCGTGCTGCGCGATGAGGGACGCACCGCATTTCCAGTGGCGGCGACGGCGCGCGCCGTGGGAGCGCTCGAGATCGACATGTGGATCCGCGAGTGGATCACCGACAACCTCGAAGTCGACGGCAGCACGATCGCCGCGGACCGCTCATTCTTCGAATTCGGCATGACGTCGCTGACGGGGCTGAAACTCTCCGCGCAGCTCGGCGAGTGGATCGGCCGGCCGATGGAAGACGTGCTGGTCTGGAACCACGGCAACATCGATGCGCTGGTGAAGTACACCGCCGAATCGGCGAAGCTCGAGGTGCTCGCGAAGATTGGCGACATCGACGACATCGACAATCTCGCCGACGACGAAGTGGCGCGCCTGCTCGCCGCCGAGCTGGCCGGCGGGGACACTTCCGAGCCTGATTAGCGCATGAGCCCCTCGGACGACCATGGCGCGCTGCTGAAGAAGGCGCTGCGCGAGATCAAGAGTCTCCGCTCCGGGCTGGCGGAGGCGAAGCGCGCCAACCGTGAGCCGATCGCGATCGTCGGCATGGGCTGCCGCTTCCCCGGCCGCGCCAACGATCCCGCGGCGTTCTGGGAACTGCTGCGCAGCGGTACCGACGCCATCACCGAAGTTCCGCGCTCGCGCTGGGACGTCGACGCACTCTACGACGCCGATCCCGACGCCGCAGGGAAGATGTACACGCGTCACGGCGGCTTCCTTGATGGGATGGATGGTGACATCGATCAGTTCGACGCGGAATTCTTCGGCATCTCACCGCTCGACGCGATGAACATGGATCCGCAGCAACGCCTGCTGCTCGAGGTGGCGTGGGAGGTGTTCGAGAATGCCGGCATCGTCCCCGACAAGGCGCCGCGGACCGGCGTGTACGTCGGCTCGTTCATGGACGACTACCTGCAGTCGAACTTCTTCGCCGCCGACCGCAACGACATTGACGCGTACAACACGCTCGGCCTGTTGCGCGGTCTCGCCGCCGGCCGTCTCGCATATGTCCTCAACCTGCAGGGTCCGGCCATGCAACTCGACACGGCCTGCTCGTCGTCGCTGCTGACGGCGCATCTCGCGTGTCAGGCGCTCCGCAACCGCGAATGCGATCTCGCCCTCGCCGGCGGCGTGAATCTGATTCTCGCGCCGGAGGTGACGATCGGACTCTGCCGGATGCGCGCGATGGCGGCCGATGGCCGCTGCAAGTCGTTCGACGCCAGCGCCGACGGGTACGTGCGCGGCGAGGGATGCGGTCTCGTCGTGCTGAAACGGCTCTCCGAGGCGGTGGCGGATGGCAATCGCATTTACGCGGTCATCCGCGGCTCCGCGGTCAACCACGACGGGCGGAGCAACGGCCTCACCGCGCCCAACGGCACCGCGCAGAAGACGCTGATCCGTGAAGCGCTTGACGCCGCCGGTGTTTCGCCGAAGCAGATCCAGTACCTCGAGGCGCACGGCACCGGGACATCCCTCGGCGACCCGATCGAGGCGATGGCGGTGGGCGAAGTGCTCTGCCGCGAGCGCACTGAACCTCTGCTTCTCGGCTCGGTCAAGAGCAACGTTGGCCATCTGGAGAGCGCGGCCGGCGTCGCCGCGCTGATGAAGACCGCGCTCGCGCTGCACCATGGCGCGATCCCGCCGAGCCTCCATTTCCGCGATCCGAATCCGCACATCCCCTGGGACCGCCTCGCAGTCACCGTGCCGACGGCACTCACCGCGTGGCCGAAGGGGGAGAGCAGATTTGCCGGTGTCAGCTCGTTCGGAATGAGCGGCACGAACGTACACATGATTCTGGAGCAGGCGCCGGCGGCCGCGGCTCCGTTGGATCGCGAGGCGCCTCACGTCCTCACGCTTTCGGCGCCGAATGAAGCCGCGCTCGAAGCGCTCGCGAACAACTACGTCCCGTTCCTCGAGGGAAACGCTTCGAGCTTGCGCGACATCTGCGACTCCTCGAATCGCGGCCGCAAGCACTTCGATCATCGGCTGGCGATCGCGGCCGAATCCGCCGAGTCGCTCGTGGCAGGGCTGCGACGCCCGCACGCGTCGAGCAAGCGGCGAAAACGTCCGCGAATCGCATTCCTCTTTCCCGGCCAGGGCGTTCCCCTTGCCGGCGACACGGCCGGCTCGATCCAGGCGAAGCTCTTCACGTACGAGGTCGAGCTGGCCAGGCAGTGGATCGCCTGCGGCATCCGGCCCGACGCGGTGATCGGGCACAGCGTCGGCGAATACGCCGCGGCGTGCATCGCCGGCGTATTCAGTTTCGACGACGGTCTGAAACTGATCGCCGAGCGCGAACGGCTCATGAATGCGCTGCCCGAGCGTGGGGCGATGGCGGCGATCTTCGCCGATGAAGACCGCGCCCGCGATGCCATCGGCGCGCTGGACGTGTCGATCGCGGCCCTCAACGGCTCGCACGTGGTGATCTCCGGCCGGGCCGCCGACGTACGCGCGGTTGCGGAGCGGTTCGAGGCCCGGATGCTCGATGTCGCGAATGCGTTTCACTCGAGCCTGATGGATCCGATGCTCGACGAGTTCGAAGCCGCCGTTGGTCGTGCAACGCTGCGCAGGCCGTCGCTGCAGTTCATCTCCGCCGTCACTGGCGCCGCTGCCGACGCGGAACTGACGAATGCCGCGTACTGGCGACAGCACGTTCGGCATCCCGTCCGCTTCGCCGACTGCATCCGCAATGTGAGCGCGGACGTGTTCATCGAGATCGGCCCGAAGCCGACGCTCATTTCCATGACGCGCCACGTCCTCGACCGCGACGACGTGGTCATGCTGGCCGGCCTCGCTGCCGAGTCGCTGGCGACGCTCTATGAGCGCGGTCTCGACATTGACTGGAGCGCCGTCAGTCCGAAGGCGGCGACGGTCACGCTGCCGTCGTATCCGTTCCAGCGCCGGTCGTTCTGGATTCAGAAACGCAACGCGCGCGTCCAGCAGGGAGCGCGAAAAATCCCCTTCTCGAACGACACGCACATCGAGCTCACGCTGAGCCCGGAGCGGCCACGATCACTGAAAGATCACCGCATCGGCGAAGCGATCGTCGTCGCCGCGGGGGCGTACCTCTCGATGGCGCTGGAGAGCCTCGAGGCCACGACTCTGCGCGACGTCACATTCCTGCAGCCGCTCACGATCGATGCCGAAACATCGCTCCATCTCGTCGCTACGGACAGTACGTTCCGTTTCGGCACCGAGCGCGGCGGCGAATGGATCACGCACTGCACCGGCTCGTACGAGCGCGGCGCGGCGTCATCCGAGGTCACCCTTCCTGACTTCGAGGGCGAGCCGGTCGACGCGGATATCGACGCCGGCCTGGATGCCGGCCTTAATCTGGGCTCGTCGTTCCGATGGACGCGCAGCATCAGCCGCCGCGGCGAGGAAGTCTTCTGCCGCATGGAAGCGCCGCCGTCCATCGAAGGCGCGGCGTTTCATCCGGGCCTGATCGACTCGTGCCTGCGCACGCGCGCTCTCGGACTCGACGGCATCCACGTTCCCTTCCACATCGACACGCTGCGCGTGTTCCGCAAGCCGAAAGGAACCCTTTTGTGCCATTCGACGAGCGGCGCCATCCGCCTTTTCGATGACGAATCGCTGGTGATGGAGATCCTCGGCTTCCAGGTGCGGCCGCTCGCCCGCTCGAAGGAACTGCCGCTCTATCGCGTGGAGTGGCAACGCGCCGAGGGCGGAGCCGTAGAGGGCGTGCGTCATGTCGACGTGTTCGCGTTCGACAACATTCTCGACTTGCGCGACACGCCGAACGTCCGTCTCATCACGCACGGCGCGCAGGCGGTGCGCGAGGGCGACCGAGTCGATCCAACGAACGCGTGGGTCTGGGGTCTGGCGAAGGTCGTCGCCATCGAGCAGCCGCAGTTGCGCTGGAGCTGCGTCGATCTCGACCCGGACCTCTCCGTTGGCGAACAACTGAGCCTGCTGCAGAACGTGCCGCACGAGAATCAGGTCGCCTTCCGCGGCGGCGAGGCGTACGTGCCGCGGCTGGTGCCGGCGACGACCGGTGCCACGGCCGGCGCGACGGCTCGCGTCCGCGACGACTGCGCCTACGTCATCACCGGCGCCTCAGGCGCCCTCGGCGGGCACGTCGCCCGCTGGCTGGTCCGGCAAGGTGCGCGGCATCTGATTCTGGTCAGCCGCTCGACGCCGAATCTGGACGACCTCGGCGACGACGTCCGCATCGTCAATGCCGACGTCGCCGACGCAGACTCACTCGCGCCGGTCTTCGACTCGGCGGTGCCGATCAAGGGAATCATCCACGCCGCGGGCGTGCTCGATGACGCCCTCCTGTACGACATGAGCCGCGAGCGCTTTGCGCGCGTGTTCGCGCCGAAGGTCGCCGGCACGTGGAATCTCCACCAGCGCAGTCTCGGACTCGACCTCGATTTCTTCGTCTGCTTCTCGTCCGCCGCTGCGCTCATCGGTTCTGCCGGACAAGCGAATTACGCCGCGGCCAACGCGTACATGGATGCGCTCATGGACCACCGCCGCGCACTCGGAATGCCGGGCCTCTCGATCAATTGGAGCGCCTGGGCCGAGGGGGGGATGGCCGGGAACAGCGCGGAGAGGATGACGTCGATCGGGATCGAGATGATCGATCCTTCCGCCGGCCTCGAGACCCTCGGACACCTTTTGCAGTACGACGGCGCGCAGGTGGGCGTGATTCCGGCCGACTGGTCGAAGCTGCTCCCGTCGATGTTCGATGCGCCGCCGCCTTTTTTCTCCCGACTCATCGCACCGAAGAGCAAGACAACGCCCGCGGGCATCCTGCCACTGCTGGAGAACACACCGAGGGACGAACGGCGGCAGCGGCTGGAAGACCATCTCCGCCAGATCGTCGTCGCTGTCGCAGGCCGCAACGTGTTCGACGGGATGTCCGAAGACGCAAACTTTTTCGAGCTGGGGATGGACTCGCTGATGGCGCTCGATCTCCGCAACCGCCTGCAAACGGAGCTCGATCGCGCGTTGCCGTCGACGGTGGCGCTCGAGTACCCAGGAGTGCGCGAGCTCGCCGACTACCTGATCGCGGTCGTGCTTCCGGCCGAACTGTTCGCCTGAGGTGGGCCAGTCTCGAACTTCCGCACGAGCGCGCGCTGCATGGCGCCTCCGAGGTCGGCGGCGACCGAGCGAATCTCTTCTTCGATCTCCGGCGACAGCAACGCGTAGTCGGCGTTGTTGAAGACGTAGGCGTCGTCCTGCCGGATGATGCCGCGCGGCGCGACCTTCGGAATCGGCTTGTGAGAGATCCTTGCGTGCGCGGAGAGATACGTCGTCCGCTGCGGCGACACCCAGATGTGCAGCCGCAGCATCCGGGCATGCTCGCGCTCGTCCAACTCGGGTGGAACGAAAGACTGATAGAGCACGCGCTCGCTGCCGCGAAAGAGCAGTCCCTTGAGAAAGGCGGGACGGAGCTTGGCGGGGATCTGCCCGATGCCTGAGACGCCGAGGGCTTCGCGGGCCTCGTCGATGTCCGCGAAGCGGGCAGCGATCACGTGGCAACTTCGCGCGCTCGATGCGAGCTTCACCACCAGGTTCGGCCATCGCGGTCCGTGATCGTCCATCGGAAAAACGAGATCGTCGTGCGTCGTGGGCAGCGCGACCAGCGTGCCGGGCATCTCCTCGCGAATCGCACGCTCCAGCCACTGCCACACGTACCACTTGTCGTCGAGATAGCGCACCGTTGGCGACATCAGTCCCGAATGGATGACGTAGAGCGTCTCAGGCTCCACCGGATCCGGAAGTGCGAACATCCGCCGCGGACACTCGGGGAACTGCAACGGGCAGTTGTACGGAATGATCGGGATGCCGAGCGCGCGCGATGCCCGCTCGAACTCTTCGATGTAGACCGCATGCCAGCGAAAGGCGATCGGCACGATCCGCCGGTAACCTTCCGCCGGCGCAGTCTCGAAGATGCGCCAGAACATCGGATCGAACGGCTCCGCGTACATCTCCCGGCGACGCGGATAGATCGAAGGCCCGCGGTTGATCTCGATGACGTGGTACTTGCCGTTGTGCCGGATCAGATCGACGCCGACGATCGTCCCGGCCGTCGTGTTGATCGCCGGATCGTGCCAGTACGACAGGTAGCGCCGGTTCTGCGGCAACAGATCGGTCGCTTCCAGCATCGCCAGCTCGGCGTTGCCTGGGTCCGGCGTCCATCTGCGGGTCCTGATGCTTTCGACGAGATCGTACGCGACTCTCGCCATATGGTCCGGAATGCGCGCCGTGGCCATGTCGCCGATGCGGCTGATGCGGGCCAGCGGCTGCTGGCAGAACATCTTGTCGAAGAAGTAATAGGACTCGCTTCCAAAGGCCAGGCGGCGGCTCAGCGAAGCGGACCCATTTCGCACCGTCATTGAATCGGTGACAATAGCGCGCTTTCCGCATGAAAAGAACCGACTCCGAGCGCTGGCTGGCCTACACGAACGTCGCCGCGGATCACCGAACGAACGTCTTCTGCTTCCCGTTTGCCGGCGGAGGCGCGTCGTTCTATCGAGCCTGGAGCCAGTTCACGCCGCCGCGGATCGCCCTCTGCCCCCTGCAGCCACCGGGGCGGGAGGAGCGCTTTGTTGAGACGCCGTTCGACTCGATGGCCTCGCTCGTCCTCGGGGCAGCCGATGCGCTGGCGCCGCATCTGTCGAGGCCTTATGCGCTCTTCGGCCACAGCATGGGCGCGCTGGCCTGCTTCGAGATCGTCCATCTCCTGGCGGCACGCGGCGCCCCGCTGCCGGTACATCTCTTCGTCTCAGGAGCGCCGGCGCCACAGCTCGCATCGCTCATTCCGCCGGTCTATGACCTTCCCCAGGAGGAGTTGCTACAGGAAGTGCAGCGGTACGGCGGCCTGCCGGACGAGGTGCTGCGCAGCCCCGAGTTGCTCGACCTGCTGATCCCGCGGCTGCGCGCCGATTTCGCTGTGACCGGCACCTACAGATACGCCAGCCGGCCGCCGCTTCACCTGCCGATCACCGCGTTCACGGGACAGGACGATCAGATCGTGACGCCGTCGATGGTCGACGGATGGCGCGAGCAGACGTCGTCGGCGTTTCGGCTCGAACTTTTCGACGGCGGACATTTCTTTCTGGCCCGGCACGCGCGCGAAATCGTGTTGAAGCTTGCCCACGCGCTGGCATAAGGTGCAACCGATGGCCTATGTCGTCGCAGTGAGCGGGATCTCCGGCGCGGGGAAAACGAGCGTCATCCGGCGCGCCTCCGAGCTCCTCGAGTCGGCGGTGGGCCTGTACTTCGATGACTACGCGGCCGCGTCGACGTATCCGCCCGATCTGAAGGAGTGGGTCGAGCGCGGCGCGAACGTCGACGAGTGGCAGACTCCGCAACTGGCCGCCGACCTGCGGGCGTTGCGGGAAGGTCCCAACGTGGTGGTGCTGGTCGAAGAGCCGTTCGGGAAGCTGCGCCGCGAGATGGCAGGCCTCATCGATCTGGCGATTCACCTCGAGGTCCCGGCCGACGTCCTGCTCGCGCGGCGCCTCATGCGACGGATCGAAGAACAGCGCGACTCGAAAACGCTGATTGCGCGGCTGGAGGACGACTTGCGGCATCACCTCGCGGCCGGCCGCAAGCTCGACGCCCTCGGCTCGAACGCAGCCGCGAAAGCCGCTGACGTCGTCGTCGATGCGACCATGAGCATCGACGAGATCGCGGAACGCGTCGTCGCCGAGATCAGGCGGCGCCTGTAAACAGCACCATTTGCACTTCGCCCGACACGCGCAGGTGAAGCAGGCCCGCCAGCCCTGCCACGCCGGTCGCGCTGACGCCATCGCCCGCAAGCTCCTTCGCTGCCATCAACTCTTCTTCGGACACCACGACCGGAAAGCCGCCGCTGCTCTGCATGCCGCGCACGACCGCGAGCCAGTCGTATGTCTCGTCGTCGAGAATGCCTGTGGCGATGCTGCGGCCCGGCGTTTCCCACGGCCACATGAACTGCGCGCGATTCGCGGTCGCGGAATCGAGGCCGTGAGTTTCGACGAGTTGCCACGCGCGCTGCAGCGGAGCGACGGCGCTGGTCTGCACGGCGTGAATGCGTGGCAGCCGCGGAATGACTCCGGCCGCGCGCGCCTCTTCCAGCCCGGCGATGCAGGCGCTGGCAAGCGCACCGCCGCCGGTCTGAATGAATAGCCGGTCGACGGTCATGCCGGCGGCAGCGATCTGCGACGCGATCTCCCATCCGAGGGTCTGGCCGCCTTCGATGACCAACCCGTTCTCACTCCCCTGACAGGTGAACGGCAGCGCTCCTGCCGCCACCGCCTCGCGAAACCTGAGGTATGCGGGATCGCCGGCCTCGCCGCCGTTGCGCGCGCAGCGGGTGATGTGTGCGCCGAGAGTCTCGAGGCGGGTGACGATCGATGGTGCGGCGTCGAGGGGGATGAAGACGTCGAGAGGACGTTCCGCGGCGCGCGCGATGACTGCAGCGCCGAGGGCTGCGTTGCCACAACTGGCAATGGCCAGCCGCGCATCGGCGAGCGACGGATCGATCTGCTCGGCGATGCGTAGCCAGATCATCAGTCCCATCAGGTGACGCGCCTTGTGCGAGCCAGCTACGTTCGCGGTTTCGTCTTTGATGGTGATCGAGCCGCGGCAGAGCGGCGTTTCGACGAACCCTACGCCGGCGACTGCCGCGACGCGCTCGTCGAGCTCGCGCACGAGCGCCACGAATTCCGAGTCGGTGATCCCGAGGGCCATCGCCGTGTTCCACGCATGCGTCAATTGCCGATAACGGATGAACGGATTCGGCTCGGGGTCGAAGAACGAGGCCGCATCGACCCGCGCCAGCCGCCGAACGAAGATGTGCTCGCCGCCGTCTCCCGCACGGGGACAACGAAACGGCCGCGGATCGAACGGCGGCGCGATGTATTTGCAGCCGCTGCAGGCGATCGAGGTGTTCATTCGCGACAAGGATACGTCGCTGACTCGATCCTTTATCATCGCCAGGTGTCCTGGACGATCGGCCACGGCGAGACGCATGTCTGGCTGGCGGCCACGAACCTTCCCCCGGAGTTGCTCGCGCGCGCGGCCACTCTGCTCGATGACGAGGAGAGCCGGCGCGTGGCCTCGTTCCGCTTCGAGTCGGACCGCCGCCTCTCCCTGATCGCCCGCGCCGCGCGCCGCGTCCTCCTCGGCCGTTACACAGCCCGCGATCCGCGCGCACTTCGCTTCGTCGAAGGTCCGCAAGGCAAACCGTCGCTGACGACGGGCGAACTGGAGTTCAACGTCAGCCACTCCGGCAGCCACGTCGCCGTCGCCATTTCCGTAGGTGGTGCGGTGGGCGTGGACATCGAAGCGGTGCGCGCAACCAGCGACTTGGTCCACCTCGCCACGCGTTTTTTCTCCCCGCACGAGGCGGAAATCGTCCGCACCGCACCCGACGACGAGCGCGCGTCACGCTTTTTCGCCTACTGGACCGCGAAGGAGTCGGTGATCAAAGCGGTCGGCGGCGGCCTTTCCCTCGATCTGCGCTCGTTCCAGACCAATCCCCGCCTCGGCCACGCCACGCCGGTGCAGAATCTCAGCGGCGATTCGCGCCTCGACGGCTGGAACGTGTTCGCGCTGCCGAGCGGCATCGAGGCTGTCCACCTTGCACTCGCTTCGCGGGGGACGGAGATGCCGCGCATAAGTGAGCTCGATTCGTCGCTGCTGGCGTGAGGTGTTTGCGAAGCGGGAACTCTGTGGCTGCTCGCTGGTCCACGCAAGGCTTCTGACATTAGTCGAGAAGGTTCGGAGGTGAGACGGGGTTGCACGCTGATCAACGCCGGAGATCGCGAGTGCCTTCCAGTCTTGGTGGGTAGGGAAATGCCCTCAAATGACACTCCTCTTAATAGGGCGTCCACCACCATGGAACTCAGTTCAGCAAATAACCGGCGGATCAGGCTCGCCTTGCGAGCAGCACATCGCACTCCTCGCGCAAATCTTGGATGACGACAACGCTAGAACAAAGGCCGAAAGGAGCTATCGGATGTCAGATTCAGCGCTTCAGCCGCTACTCGGTGCCGGAATGCTTGTCATGCTCGTTCTCTTTCTCTATCTCGCCCTCCGTGAGGCGAAGAACTCAACTTCCCTCTTTCGATATCACCTCTTCGGTGACGACCTCAAGGAGAATCGGTTCACGGGATCTCTGATCTCGACCAACGCGAGCCTCTCGGGCGCGTTCGTTCTAATTCTCTACTATGGCTTCCTATATGGCCCGCTAGCCTTTCCATTCGTTTGGTCATTCTGGATAATTACGCAGCTTACGTCCGCATGGACGATCAACCGCACACACGCGATCATGGAGTCTCACGGCGGTTGGACAAACAATAGGGCTACGCTCCACGAGTTCATCGGGCTGGTATTTGATTCACCTCAATCGCGGCGCTATGCAGGACTGCTCAGCCTGATATCGTACCTAGGCCTTATTGCCGCCGAGATCGTGCTCGCAACTCACCTGCTGGAGTTTGTGCTACCAGATAATGTGCGGTTGCCCTTCAGTTCTCTCGCTCGCGGCCCGTTCATGGTCATAGCAGCCGTGATGTTATCGATCTTAATTTATAACGTCTTGTCTGGTTTTCGCGGGACAGTGCAGACGGATTACGCACAGTGGCTGATCATTTCCGTCATGATTGTGGTGGTCGGTATTTTCGTAGTCGCTCAGTGGCCCTTTCTATGGTCAAAATATACAACGATCTTCAATGCGCCATCAAACGGTTTGGTGGCGGCATTCTTCAACCCGGACCACCAAGGATACTTTCCGTATGCGTCGTTCGTTCTTTCGAATATTGTATTTTGGGGCCTGTGGTGGCCCGGCGCTATGGATCAGTGGCAGCGGTGTGCTGCCGCACGCACACGACGCCTGTCACTGAATAATATTTGGGGTACCGTTGGCTTCATATCGCTCATATCCTTTGGGGCCCTGACATTTGTCTTTCTGGCAGCGGGAGTTTGGCTGAGAGTTAAAGCACCAGATGCATTGCCAAGTCCAGCCCTTCTCAGGGAAGTCGTCTCAGGAGTGCAGCAGTGGGCCTCATCCGATCTTGGTCGATTTGGTGGATTGACACTGTGCGCTCTAACATTTTGGGGTCTGGTCTGCGCCGCGATGTCGACAATAGATAGCTATGTTATGACGGCCAGCCAAGCGTTGTTTGTTGATGTCGCACATCCGCAGCAAGGCACCACCCTGCGAGAGCTCAGCGACGCAGATGTTGAAAAGAAACTGCTAGCACAGGCTCGTGCCTTCACGATCTTCATTCCGCTCCTGGTTCTGGTGTTTGCGTACGTGTTTTCATTAGTGTCAGATGTGTACGCGCTCATCTACTTTGCGTTCGCATTCATGTTTGCGTTGCTTCCACCGTTATTCGTCGGTTTGATGGGATGGGCACGGCCAGCCGCTCGTGACGCCTGCAAACGCAGTCTGCTGGCTGGAGGGATCAGCACGGTCCTGGGCTATCTAGTCTTGCTCGTGGGACTAGAGCGGGCACTTAGAGCGAACGATGCCGGAGCAATTTTTAAATGGTATCAGGGTGTTTACTGGTGGCCGACGGCCGTTACATTAATCGGATCGATCGTACTGTGGTTCTCTTGGCCCAGAGGGAAGGTTACGGAGGTCGCCAGCAATGATTGAGTCATTGCGTAGGTCGGAATCTAGGTTTCTAGCGCTATTCGCGATATGCACATTCGGCCTGGGCGTCGCCGTGGGTTTCATGGTCCGTTTATTCAATGGAACAGCGATTGTCGAGTCGAATAACGGTCTCAGGATCCACGAATGGGGTAGGGAGTCGCTTGCGATGAGCGCAGCGACTGCCTCTACGCGCGTGGCTGTGATAAGCCTGCTTCTGTGGCTTCTAAGTTTTATTGTGCTTGCGGTATCACTGCTGAACGAGGCAGCGAGCGCTCAAGGAGTAGTGCGGGTCGTGGCCAGCACGCTGTATGTGTTGAGCTTTATTGCGATGATCGCGGCGATTAGCGCCGCCATTGTATTTATGATGTGCCAGACCTGAAACGAGGAATGGAGTGATGGCATCGGATGGCGCGTTTGAAATCATTGCTAGCCTCATAGTGGGCGTTTTGACGGTCGTCGCGGCGTTGTTGACGACCAGGAATAGCAGAAGAGTCTCTGCCGAGGAAGAGGAGATCGAGAAAGAGGTTCAACGACAGACGACTGATGGCGAGGGCGCGCCCGTAGTAGTAGAAGGCCATGTACCAAGTAGTTTGACCACGCCGGAATACGAGCAACTGATCGCAAAGCTAACGTCTGACTTACTGAAGAAGCGTGCCTTTGCACAATTTGGCAACCAAGCCGTGGCGATCTTGACCAGAAGCTACCACAAGCAGGCACTTGATCAAGCGAAGACGCAGTTTTGGTTTGGCACCGTTGCCGCCACGATCGGCTTCGCATGGATTCTCATAAGCGGGATGTTCATCAATAACATCGCGGGGACGCCGAAGCTAATTCCGGGCGCAATCGTGGGTGCCGTGGCAAGTCTGTTTTTGAAGCAATCTCACGAGACGCGACAGAGGGCAACGGATTTCTATGATCGACTGCAAAGCTATGAGAGACAACGAGAATCTGTGACGCTTGTAACGTCGATTCAGGATTCTCAATTGCAGGGCGCTGCACAGACGTTGCTGGCTCTTCACATGGCAGGGGCCTCAACTGGGGACGCAGTCACCGTTCTCTGCCGTGGGTCGTCCGAGCGAGCAGTCGCGGCACCGGGTGCCGTGGCGAAGGCAACCGCGGCTGGATGATGCGGACAGAACAGTGCCGTGCTGAGCTGGCCCGTGAGCGTTGCCGGATGTCATGAGCAGAGAGCGCGACCGTGAGCGGACGGGCCATCAGGCCACCGGGCGCACGTTCTATCGTTGGAGCCTGCCTCGAGGAAAACGGCGTCCGGTTGCAGCCGAGAGAACGGTAGCTGGCACCTGGTACTTCGTTTGAGGTAGAGTGGAGGCCGTTGAATCAGCTGCGCTGTCGTGATCTGGGAGAGTCGAGTTTCTGGTTCGAAACTGGTATGATCCATCAAGTGTCCCCGTCTGAAAGGGTTGTTTTGTCACGCACCGCTCGTGTGCTGCTGCCTTGGGTTGGCAGAAGGGCCGGATCTGTGCGGTAATTAGTGAGCGGCATCGTCATCAAACAACAACTCAAAAATACGGAAGCCTCTCATGCCCTTTTACTCGTCACCCGAGAATGTACTAGAGAATCCGTTCTCATTCCGGAAGCGAATTGTGGTCGCGTTGCTGTCGGAGGTACTGGCCATTGCAGCGATCGCGGCAGCAAGTTTCGTCCTTCCCATCGTTCTGCCATCGCTTAGTGCACACGGCCTCATCGTGATTCGATGGATCGGCGGATTTGCCGCGATCGTTATTCTGTGTTTTGGGATTGCCCTGGCAGTCGGAGAGAACTAGGCGACTTCACGCGCAGCTATTTTAGTGCCATCTTTTTCAATTTTCTGGCGACGCGTTTCTACTCATGGGAGTGGAAAGGGGCGTGCGGGGCGCATTTGAATCGATGGCGGCGTTCGCGTCGAAGGCGAGCCGGTCAAACTGCAATGTCATCCCTCCCGAACGCCTCGCGCACGGCTCGAGCGAGCTCGCGGCCGGCTTCCTCACTGAGAGTAGGCCAGTCG
>DATLVW010000403.1:0-9095 GCA_035577085.1 Thermoanaerobaculia bacterium | reverse complement strand
ATGGCGCGCGCCATCGCCGGACTTCCCGCCGAGGCGCCGATCAAGCTTACGGATGGCGAGCGCCTCGAGCGCGCGGTTTCCCTCATGCGCGACGGCGATCCGCAACACGCGTTCGACGAGCTGGACGCGCTCCAAACCGCGGGTCCCCCTCCGGACCTGCGCTCTCCCGTTCAGCTCAATCGCGGGCTGGCGCTGAATCAATTGCATCGTTACGACGAGTCCAACAAAGCTCTCGACCCGCTCGCCTCCGGCGCATATCGCTTCGCCATTCCCGCGATTTTCACCGCGTCCCAGAACTATCTTGCCTTGGCGTCGTCGATCAACCCGATAGTCACGAAGAGCGTTGTCGTCAAGCAGCAGGTTGGCACCATCACACTGAAGAGCGGCAAGAAAAGGCCGAAGTTCAAGAACGTTAAGAAGAACATCCAACTCGTCGACCTGGCGAAGAAAGCGAAGAGGGATGAGTACGAGCGTCTGGCTACGGAACGGCTGAAGGATCTGCTCACGCTTCCGCTCGCGGACGAGGTTCGCATCACCGTCCTGAACAGGCTGATCGCGGCCGCCGAGGCAAAGAATCAGGACCCGTATGAACAGGAGCTCATTGTTCAATTGGAGAAAGTCGATCCCTCTCAGGACGCAGGCCTGCAGCATTTCTGGGACAAAGCGTGGGCGGCGTATGAGCGCGGCGATCTCAATGGCGCGATCCCGCTGATGGCGTTTGTCCGCGATGGATATCGCAGCCCGAACGTCAAGCGCCAGGCGGAGTACTGGTCCGCGCGCTGCGACGACCGGCTCGGCAGGAAAGCCGCAGCCGCCGCGACGTATCAGAAGCTGGCCGCGGCGCCGTATGACGACATCTACGCCATCGAGTCAGAAAAGCGCGGGGCGAAACGGCCTGAAACGAATGTCAATCCGCTGACGTCGAACCGTCCGGATTGGCGCGACACCGCCGAACAGACCATGCCCCAAGCTCTCCGCCTGGGATACGAGCTGACCGCGCTCACCGACTTTCGCGACGGACGACTCGAGATCGACAGGAACCGCAATCGCGCCAATCAGCAATTCGCAGACGCTCTGTTGGCTGAGATCTACCACGCCTCGGGCGACACCGAATCGACGCTGAAGACGCTCCGTAGCGCCTTCCCCGCACTGGCCACTGTGGAGCAGGACTCCGTGCCCTCGTACTTTCTGAGGATGTACTACCCCCTCAAGTACGACGATTGGATCCGTGGCTATTCGAGGAAGAATGATCTCGATCCCTTCACCGTCATGGGACTGATTCACCAGGAGAGCTATTTCAATCCGAAGGCGAAATCAAACGTTGGCGCAATGGGCTTGATGCAGCTCATGCCCGCGACCGGAAAGGAGCTCGCAGCCCGCTTTCACATCGCTCCACGGCTCGACAATCCCGAGACCAACATCCGCCTCGGCGCCGCACACTTCAAAGGACTCGTGGATCTCTTTGGCAACGATGAGCTGGCCATCGCCTCCTACAACGCCGGTCAGGGGCGTGTGCAGCAGTGGCGCCGCGCCGCACCGTCGAAATCGATGGACGAGTTCATCGAATCGATCCCGTTCCGCGAGACGCGCACGTATGTGAAGCATGTGGTGATGATCGCGTCGTCGTATCGGAGGATGTACCCGTAGGAGCAGAGATCAGGAAAGCAGAGACAAGAGATCAGGAGGGCGGCTTTTCTTATCTCTTGATCTCTGATTTATCTCTTCTCGCGATGCCGCAGTGCCTGGAGATTAGAGACAAGAGATCAGGAAAGCGCCGCGTCTCTGATCTCTCGTCTCTGATCTCTGGCTTAATCACCTCAGCACTCTTCGTGCGACCGCCGGATCGCTCCAATCCACCGACTGATCGAATCGGTCGATGATCTTGCGTCGGCGTTGAACGCGATTGTCGTTGGAATGACGCGGACGTGGTACCGGGCGGCGAAGCGGCCGTGATCGTCCAGTAGCGTTCGAGCGGGATTCCCTGCTGGCGCAGAAAGCGATCTGCCGACGTGAAGTCGCGGTCGTGCGAGACCGCCACCACTCTCAAATGATGTGTAGCTGCGAATGCCATGAAGCGAGGGAGCTCCTCGCGACACGGGCCGCACCAGGCCGCCCAGAAATGCAGAAGCGTGACAGGCGCCCCGCGCAAGTCGACATCGACCGGATTGCCGTGGCGGTCGCGCGGACGCGGCGCCGGCGAACACGCGAGCGCCAGCATCAGCACAACAGCGGCCGGACGGCGAAACATCACGGGATGAATCCGCGGATCGTCCGTACGGTCGTATTTGGCCGGCTCACCGTGACGTCGACTTTCCGGTACGCCTTGTCCTTGCCCGTGCTCTGCGTGTTGTAGGCGATCAGGTATTGCGAGCGAAGATCCTTCTCCAGTTGTGTGTACGTTTCGCCGAGCTGTTTGATGTCGTGGATGAAGTAGGCGATGCCGCCCGTCTCCGCGGCCAGCGTCTTCATCTTCGAGATGCCGCTAGCATCGAAGAGTCCAAGCCCGACACCGATGAAATAGAGCGGCACGCGCGCGGAGCGGGCGTACGTGAGCATGTCGTCATAGCTCGTGCGCGAGGTCGTGTCTTCGCCATCAGTGAGGATGATCAGCGCCTTGCGGCCTTGCAGCGTGCGGAAACGATAGAGACCGGTGACGATGGCGTCGTAGAGCGACGTTCCTCCGCTCGCGTCCGGAATCGCATTCACCTGTTGTTCGAGCGACCCAACGTCCGTCACGAAAGGCGCCGACGAGACCGCGTCGAAGGCGAAGCCGGTGGCAAAGGCACGGTCGCCGCCCTTCATGATCTTCTTGAAGAACTCCAGCGCCGCCGTCTTCGCCTGTGCCATGCGAGGCTTCATGCTTCCCGAGTGATCGATCAGAACGCCGGCGGCGATCGGCAAGTTCGATGCGTAGTTGAAGGTCGTAATTTTCTGAGGCTTGCCGTTTTCTAGAATCGTGAAATCCGTCTGCTTGAGATCTGTGACGGGAACGCCCGCATGATCGACCACCATAACCGGCAACTCGATGAGGTTCACCTCGATCTCTTCGGAGAAACGCGCGCCGTTGAGAAAGAGAAGGTCGCTAGCCTCGTAGTTGGTTTCGTCGAGCACCGATGCGCGAACGAACTCGACGCCTTTCAGCGCGGCGGCCGGGACATCGAGCGCGTATGGCGGGCCGCTCCACGCGTGCAGTTTCTTCTGTCCGGCGAAGAACTCCGCCGACTTGATCACGGTCGCTTTCGGATTCTGCACACTGAGCTTGAAGTGGGAGACGCCGTCGGGTGTGACCGTACGCGTGATCTTCACCTCGAGCGGCGTTTCGTGCTCGTTGACGACGAAGGCATCGGCGTCGACATAGCGTCCCTGCGCGTCATAGCCGATGGCGCGCACTTCGACGCGTTTCGGAAGGGCGCCGAGGTCGAGCTCGGCGCGGTAGGGGGGAGCGTTGCGCGCCAGGATCTTCTTGCCTTCGACCCACCACTCGACCCGTGTCACTGGCGGCATCACTTCGACTTCGACGACAAAAAGGTTCGGCGCCACGTCGCGCCGCGGCGGCACGATCTTCACCGCGCCAATCCCCTCCGGCACCACCCCCTCGGCCAGTATCGCTTCCGCTGCGTCACCCTCGTGGGCTACGTAGGCAGTGCCCGTCTTCGCGACCGTGAACGTCTGCGTTGCCTTTGCCAGAATCACGGGCGTCTGCTCTTCGAGCGGCACCATCAGGCGCACGTCGATCTCCGCGGCGCCGGGCTGAAGCGTCTGGATCGCGGTAATCGGACTGGTTGTGGACGGCAGAACCGGATAACGAAAACGTTTGACGACTTGTCCGTTCTGCGAGATCGAGCCGGTGAGCTCCAACGGCACGCCGGAGGGCGCATCGGTCGGAACCGTGAATCGAAAGCTGACGCGCGCCACAACCCCCTCAGCCGAATCGCCGAGCGGCTCGAGCGCGACGGTCAGCTTGCCATCCGCGGCAAAGAGCGGGACCGCGAAGAAGAGGAGCGCAACCAGGGCATGTTTCATCCAGCCATTCTCCACGTCCCTCATAGGCACGGCGATAGAATCCGCCCTTCCGAATGACCTTGCCACCGCTTCGTTACCGCGCAGTCCTGTTCGACCTGGACGGAACTCTGGTCGATTCTTACGCCGCGCTGACAGAGGCGGTGAACTTTGCGCGCCGTGAGCACGGCCTCGACGAGCTGAGCATCGCCCACATCCGCGGCTCGGTCGGCGACGGCTTGGACATGCTGCTACGCCGCTCCTTCGATACCGACGACGTTCCACGCAGTGCGCACGACGCGTTCGAAACACGCTATGACGAGATCTGCTGTGAGAAATCGACGATCCTGGCCGACGTCGAAGCAACGTTGAAGACACTCCATGGATTTGGCGTAGTCATGGCGGTCTGCACGAACAAGCGAACGTCGCTCTCGAAAAAGATCCTGACCTTCCTCCAGCTCGCGCCCTATTTCAGCGCCATCGTCGGACCCGATCTTGCGGGGGCGAGCAAACCCGATGCGAAACATGTCTTGCACGCACTCGAGACAACCCGGTGCGCAGTCGCCGACGCACTTTTCATTGGCGACATGCCGATCGATGTCCGCGCCGCGCGAAATAGCGGGATGGACGTGGCCGTCATCGCGACAGGGTCGTCGACTACGGCCGAGTTGACCGCAGCGCAGCCGGACTTTGTGCTGGAGAAGTTTTCGGACCTGGTAAATCTGGTGGGGAGGGAGGGTTGCCAGATTGAAGTGTGCGACGACGCCAGAGTCTCAGGTCAACCATGACTTACCGTCTCATCTTCTTCGACGTCGACTCCACGCTCGTTACGATCGAGGGAATCGATGTCCTCGCGAACGGCGCGCCCGAAATCGCGGCGCTCACGGATGCCGCGATGAACGGCCTGATTCCGCTCGATCAGGTCTACGCGAGGCGGCTCGACATCATCAAGCCGACGCGTGACGACGTTGCGAAGCTGGGGAAGACCTACGTTAACTCGATCGTCGACGGCGTGCAGGAGACGATCGTTGCACTTCAAGATGGAGGAGCGCGGGTCCACCTGATCACCGGTGGCATCGAACAGGCAATCCTTCCGCTCGCAGAAACGCTCGGGATTCCTGAGCGCAATGTGCATGCGGTTCGCCTACGCTTCGGCGCAAGCGGCGATTACGAGGATTTCGACCGGCGCTCGTTTCTTGCACGTCCGGGTGGTAAGGAGCTCGTCGTACGCGACATGCGTGCGCGTTCGCACGGAAAGGCCGCGTTCGTCGGGGACGGCGTGAGCGATCTGGAGGCGAAAGATGCGGTCGATCTTTTCATCGGCTTCGGCGGCGTTGTGGTCCGCCCTCTCGTAAAGGAAAATGCGCACAAATACGTAACCGACTTTCGCGACATACTCCAGCACCTCTCATGAGCAACTCCGCAGAACGAGCCACCTACTTCGTGCCGGGCCCAACGTGGGTACGCCCGGCGATTCTGAACGAGATGACACGGCCGATGATCGGTCACCGCTCGTCTGAGTTCAAAGAGCTTTTCGTCCGCATCATCGCCAACCTGAAGCCACTCTTCGGCACGACGCAGGACACCCTCGTCGCCACCTGCAGCGGTACGGCGATTCTCGAGGCGGCGCTGATCAACTGCGTACCGCGCCGCCTGCTCGCAACCACCTGTGGCGCGTTTTCCGAGCGCTGGCGCGCCATCGGCGAAAGCCTCGGACTGGAAGTCGATCAACTCAACGCAGGATGGGGAAACGCCGTCGAGCCCGAAGCTCTGGCCGATCATCTTACGTCGCGGCGAGGACGATACGACGCCGTGACGATCACTCACAACGAGACATCCACCGGCGTCACGAATGACGTTGCGGCGCTCGCACGCGTCGTGCGCGAACACTCCCCCGACACGCTCGTTCTGGTCGACGCCGTCTCTTCGCTCGGGGGTATTCCAGTCCGATTTGACGAGTGGGGACTCGACGTCTGCCTTGCCAGCGTGCAGAAGGGCATCGCACTGCCGCCCGGCATTACGCTCTTTGCCGTTTCAGCCCACGCGTTGGCGAGGGCGGCGAAGAAGCCGTATCGCGGAACTTATTTTGATTTTCTCAATTACAAGAAACATGCGGATGACGGCAGCGTTCCTTCGACCCCGTCGATTCCGCATTTCTACGCGCTGGCGAAGCAGCTCGACGACATCATCAACGTCGAAACGCTCGACGCGCGCTTCCCCCGTCATGAGGCCATGCGCGAGGCGACGATCCGCCGCACGTCCGCATACGCGACGCTCGCGTCCGATGCTGCGCACGCGTCCGCCACGGTCTCCGCGCTTCTGCCGAATCTTCCCGCCGAACAAATTCGCGAACAGATGAAAGCGCGCGGCTTCACACTCGGAGGTGGCTACGGAAAGTGGAAGAACAGCACCTTCCGGATCGGCCATATGGGCGACATCAACCTCGACGACCTCAACGCGATGCTCGATGTGCTGTCCGAGGTTGCTGGATCGTGAAGATCCTGGTGACCGACACGCTGGCCGACTCAGGCCTGGCCATTCTTCGCGCCGCCAGCGACATGGAAGTCGACTACCGGCCGGGTCTCAAAGATGGCCCTTTGCTCGCGGCCGTCGCCGAGTCCGACGCACTCATCACCCGAAGCGGCACTGCGGTAACCGAGGAGTTGGTGAACGCCGGGTCGAGGCTGCGCATCGTCGGGCGCGCCGGCGTCGGACTCGATAACGTCGACGTCGATGCATGCACCGCGCGCGGCATCCTCGTCATCAACGCGCCGACTGCGAACATCATGTCGGCCACCGAGCATACGATGGCGATGCTGCTCGCGCTTTGCCGCAACATTCCGGAGGCGCATGCCAGCGTGAAGCGCGGCGAGTGGAACCGCTCGAAGTTCCTGGGCACCGAGCTCGATGGCAAGATCCTCGGCATCATCGGACTGGGGCGCATCGGCACGCGCATCACCGTTCGCGCCCGCGCCTTCGGCATGCGCGTCATCGCTTACGATCCTTACATCGCGCCGAGCGTGTTCGAGAAGGTCGGCGCCGAGCGGGTCTCGCTCGATGATCTCCTCACGCGCGCCGACGTGATCACCGTCCACACGCCGCTCACCGATGAGACGCGCGGCATGATCGGCGCCGCTGAGATGGCGAAGATGAAGGACGGCGTCGTGGTCCTCAACATCGCTCGCGGCGGGATCTACGAAGAGCAGGCACTCGCTGACGCCCTCAACAACGGCAAGATCGCCGGCGCCGCAGTCGACGTCTATGTCGAAGAGCCGCCCAAGGGCAATCCGTTGCTGGCGGCGAAGAACATCATCCTTTCCCCGCACATCGGCGCGAACACGATCGAAGCGCAGGACCGCGTTGCCGTGCAAACCGCGGAGATGGTCGTCGACGCGCTTCGCGGCTCGATCTTCGTCTCCGCCGTCAACCTGCCGTTCGAAGGGCTGGCCGACGCCGATGCCGCGCCGTTCATCAATCTTGCGGAGAAGCTCGGACTGTTCGCAGCGCAGATCATCAGCGGCCCGATCACGCGCGCTGCCGTCGAGTTGTGGGGCATCGACGAGCGTCTGACGAAAATCCTTTCCGTTGCAGGCTTGAAGGGAATGCTGACGCCGCGCCTCGATCAGTCGGTGAACTTCGTCAACGCCGAGCAGGTCGCGCAACAACGCGGCATTGCCATCGCAGCGACCACACATCCGCCTCCCGCCGATTACACGAATCTTGTCACCTTCCGCGCGTCGTCGGCAGCGGAGGAAATCTGCGTCTCGGCCACACTCTTCAGCGAAAAGAATCAGCGCATCGTCTCGGTCAACAACTTCCGCGTCGAGTTCAAGCCCGAGGGAGCGTTGCTCTACATCATCAACAAGGACGTTCCGGGCGTCGTCGGCAAAGTGGGAACGATCCTCGGCGACCGGGAGATCAACATCGCCGAATACAACCTTGCGCGCGAAACGAGCGGCGGCAAAGCGTTGGCGATTGTTACCATCGACACTGCGCTCGACGCCGATACGATGAATGCATTGCGGTTCTTCAAGGCCATTGAGGAAGTGAAGCAAGTGAGGTTGTGATGCGTTCGATTGCGCTGTTGCTGGTCGGTTGCCTTCTCAGCTCTTGCGCGACGATGACGCGGGGCCGCGACGAAGTCATTTCCGTCGATTCCGATCCGTCCGGAGCGAACGTCACCATCCTCTGCGCAGGCAACATTTCCGCAGCCGGCACCACGCCGGCGCGCCTGACGATTCCGCGCAAGGCAGATCTCTGCCACGTCGACGTTGAAAAGAGCGGCATGGCGGCGCAGAAAATTCAGATCGAGCGCGGGTTCAACGCATCGTATTGGATGAACTTCGTACCGACACTTGGATTCCCGATCTACGTGCTCTCCAGTGGAATCTGGGGCGGCAACAGCGGGACTGCTGTCGGCTGGCTGGCCTTTGGTCTTGCCGGTGGGGCCGGTCTACTCGTCGATCGCATCACCGGCGCGATGTACGACCATGATCCAAAGGTCATCAAAGTCACACTCCAACCGCAGCACTGACCTTAGAATCGTACGCGATGCAGTACCGCGAGCTTGGAAAGACAGGAATCAAAGTCAGCGCAATCGGCTTCGGTGGCTGGGCCATTGGCGGTCCGTCCGAGGCATCTGGAGCGCCGCTTGGGTGGGGGCGCGTGAGCGATGAGGAGTCGCTTGCTGCTATCCGCCGCGCCCGCGACCTTGGCGTCACATTCTTCGACACGTCCGACAGCTATGGCTTCGGCCGCAGCGAGTCGCTCCTCGGCATCGTCCTTTCGCGCAAACGTCAGGACGCCGTAATCGCCACGAAGGTCGGCGTCGTTCGCGGAGCGAGCGGCGAGTTGAAGAAAGATTTCTCAGGCCAGCACATCTTCGCAGCCGTCGATGGTTCGCTCAAACGGCTCCGCAGCGATTACATCGATCTGTATCAAGTTCACAATCCCACGCTCGACGAGCTGCGCCGCGAAGAGATTCAGGACGCGATGGAGCGGCTGCAGGATGCGGGCAAGATCCGCTACTGGGGAGTGTCGGTCTCGAGTCCCGAGGAGGGAATCGAGATCATTAGGCGTGGATGGGGTCACGCGCT
>DATLVW010000402.1:0-5286 GCA_035577085.1 Thermoanaerobaculia bacterium | reverse complement strand
GACGTCGGCAGCGGCAAGACGATCGTCGCGTTGATCGCTGCGATCATCATGGTGCGCAATGGTCACCAGGTCGCATTGTTGGCGCCGACGGAGATCCTGGTCGAGCAG
This sequence comes from Thermoanaerobaculia bacterium, assembly GCA_035577085.1. GTDB lineage: Bacteria > Acidobacteriota > Thermoanaerobaculia > Gp7-AA8 > Gp7-AA8 > JADGNZ01. The sequence goes on along the minus strand of DATLVW010000402.1, from coordinate 5,178 downwards.
CACTACCAACGCATTCGTCAACTAGTTGATCAGTCACTCGTCGTCGCCAAGAGCACCGGCTCGCTGACGGCGGGAGAGCGGCGCACGCTTTTGGCCGGCCTTCGCGAGGGCGTCATCCAACTCGTCATCGGTACGCACGCGTTGCTCGAAGATCGCGTCGTCTTCAAATCCCTTGGGCTGGCCATCGTCGACGAGCAGCATCGCTTCGGCGTCGAGCAGCGGCAGCGGCTTTTCGCGAAAGGAGACACGCCCGACATCCTGGTGATGACCGCGACCCCGATCCCACGCTCGTTGGCGCTGGCGATGTACGGCGATCTCGAGCTCTCCGTCATCGACGAGTTGCCGCCGGGACGGCAGAAGATCAAGACCGCCGTGCGTTCGGCCACGCAGATGGAGCGCGTCTATCACTTCATCGATACCGAGATCGCCGCCGGGGCGCAGGTCTACGTCGTCTATCCGATCATCGAGGAGTCGGAGAAGTCGAATCTCAAGCCGCTCACCCTCGGCTTCGAGGCAACGGCGAAGCGCTTCCCGAACAGACGCGTGGCCATGATCCACGGACGCATGCCGCCGGCCGAGAAGGAAGAGACGATGCAGCGATTCAAGCGCGGCGAGATCGACATCCTCGTCTCGACGACTGTGATCGAAGTCGGCATCGACGTCGCCAACGCGTCGCTGATGCTGATCATCGATGCGGACCGTTTCGGCCTTTCTCAGTTGCACCAGCTCCGAGGCCGCGTGGGCCGAGGGGCGCGGCAGTCGTATTGCGTGCTCGTGTCGGACATCGAAAAGGATCGCCTCACCCAGTTCGCGAAAACGCTGAACGGCTTCGATCTCGCCGAGCTCGACCTCCGCATCCGCGGCGCCGGCGAGCTCCTCGGCACCCGTCAGTCCGGCGCAATGCGCTTCCGCTTCGGCAACATCGTCCGCGACATCAAGCTGATGGAAAAAGCGCGCGACCTGGCCATCGAGATTCTCGCGAAGGACGGCCTGGCCCCCGCCGAAAAGATCGTCCACAAGCTCCTCGGCACGCCAATGTCCGCCACGGCGAAGGATTAGAAAAGCATTTCACGCGAAGGCGCGAAGAACGCGAAGAAGACCTTCGCGTCTTCGCGTCTTCGCGTGAAAGCTTTGAATCGTCCTTGTCACGCCTATTGATCCGTCCTATGTTTGCCCGATGACAAACTCCCGCTCCCTCGGATCGCTCGAAGTCTTCCCAATCGCTCTCGGATGCATGGGCATGTCCGGGATGTACGGCGCTTCAGACGAGAACGAGAGCGTCGCTACGATCCAGCAGGCCATCGACAGCGGCATCAACCTGATCGACACCGGCGACTTCTATGGGATGGGCCACAACGAGATGCTCATCGGCCGTGCAATCCGAGGACGACGCGATGAGGTGCTGCTTTCCGTCAAGTTCGGCGCGCTCCGCGGGCCGGACTCTGCGTGGCTGGGTGTCGACGCCCGTCCGGCCGCCGTCAAGAACTTCCTGGCGTACACGTTGAAGCGCCTCAACGTTGATTACATCGACATCTACCGGCCTGCTCGACTCGATCCGAACGTACCGATTGAGGAGACCGTCGGTGCGATCGCTGAACTGGTGAAAGCCGGCTATGTCCGCGGCATCGGCCTGTCGGAAGTCGGCGTCGAGACGATTAAGCGCGCGCACGCGGTCCATCCGATCACAGACCTCCAGATCGAGTACTCGCTCGTCAGCCGCGGTCCGGAGCGGGACATCTTTCCGCTGCTGCGCCAGCTCGGGATTGGCGTTACGGCCTACGGCGTGCTCTCTCGCGGATTGCTGAGCGGATCGTTGCCGCAGGGAAAGAGCGACTTCCGCGCTCACATGCCGCGCTTCCGCGACGAGAATCTCGCCCGCAACCAGAAGCTCATCGATGCTCTCCGTGACATCGCCGCGGCGCACAACGTGACCCGGGTGCAACTCGCGATTGCCTGGGTGATGGCCCGCGGCGAGACGATCGTGCCCGTCATCGGCGCCCGCACGCGCGCGCAGCTCGCAGAGTCTCTCGGCGCACTCACCATCCGTTTGAGCAGCGATGAACTGACCGCGATCGAGCAAGCTGTCCCCGCGGATGGCGTCGCCGGCACCCGCTACGACGAACGCCAGATGAGCGTGCTCGACAGTGAGCGGCCACCGAACACCCCTCGGTGAACGAACTGTGTCACTGGACGTCTTTCGCTTGCCATTTTGTTACTCTGGCAGTTCCACAAACCGCTCCATCCAACCTGAAGGGACAATTCGCATGAGCATGAGACGTCTTGATCGCACGATCACTGCGATCGCACTTAGTCTGTTCGCAACAACAATCGCTTTCGCCGAAGACGCGAAGCCGGCCGCGCCCGCAGCGCCCATCGCAGCGCAGCGGTACGGAACCTGGGGCGTCGACCTTGACGGCATGGATCGTTCGGTCAAACCGGGCGACGATTTCTTCAAGTACGTCAACGGCAAGTGGGCCGCCACGACCCAGATTCCGGCCGACAAGACCGGATACGGCGCCTTCGCCGTCCTCGGCGATCTTTCCGAGGCGCGGGTTCACGCGCTGCTCGACCGCTGGGCCGCCGACAAGAGTCTGAAGCCGGGCTCCGATGAGGCCAAGGTCGCCGCCGTCTATCGCACGTATCTCGATGAAGCCACCGCGGAAAAGCTCGACGCCAAGCCGCTCCAGCCGTATCTCGACGCGGTCAAAAAGGCGCAGACGCGGGACGACATCGCCCGGATCATGGGCCGCTCCGAAAGGGGTTTCGGCAGCTCGTTCTTCGGCGCCCGTATCGCCGACGACGCCAAGAATCCCGACAAGTACGCGCTCTACGTCGGGCAGGCTGGCCTCGGCTTGGCCGACCGCGAGTTCTACCTGCGCGACAAGTTCAAACCGCAGAAAGAGCGTTATCAGAAGTACGTCGCCGACATGCTGGGACTCATCGGATGGGCCGATCCCGAGAAGAGCGCGGCAGACGTCGTCGCGCTGGAGACCAAGATCGCCGAGGCGCATTGGACTCGCGCCGAAAGCCGCGATCGCGACAAGACCTACAACCCGACCACCATCGCCGAGCTGGAGAAGAACGCTCCGGGATTCCCGTGGCTCGCGGCATTCAAAGAAGGGGGACTCGACAAAGTCGATCGCGCCGTCGTGGCGCAGAACACCGCGATTCCGAAGATCGCGAAGATCTTTGGCGATACGCCGGTCGCGACTCTTCAGGCATGGGAAGCGTTCCATGTCGCCGATGACGCGGCGCCGCTCCTTTCGAAGCGTTTCGTCGATACGAATTGGGAGTTTCGCTCGAAGTTCCTGAACGGTACGACGGAACAGCGTCCTCGCTGGAAGCGCGCCGTCGCGGCCGCCGAGCGGACGATGGGTGAAGCGATCGGCCGGACCTATGTGGCCGAGTACTTCCCGCCGGAGTCGAAGGCGAAGATGGAGCAACTCGTCGCCGGCCTCCGCGCGTCGATGAAGGGACGCATCGAGAACGTGCAGTGGATGAGCCCGGAGACGAAGGCCAAGGCGCTCGACAAGCTGGCCAAGTTCAACGTGAAAATCGGTTACCCGTCGAAGTGGCGGGACTATTCGAAGCTCGAGATTCGCGACGGCGACATGGTCGGAAACGCAGAGCGCGCCGCGAAGTTCGAGTGGGCGCGTGATCTGAGCCGCATCGGCCAGTCCGTCGATAAGCAGGAGTGGGGCATGACGCCGCAAACGGTCAATGCCTACTACCAGTCGACGAAGAATGAGGTCGTCTTCCCCGCGGCGATTCTGCAGCCGCCGTTCTTCGATCCGAAAGCGGACATGGCCGTGAACTACGGCGGCATCGGCGCCGTGATCGGGCACGAGATCACGCACGGCTTCGACGATCAAGGCCGCAAGTCGGACGGCACCGGAATGCTGACCGACTGGTGGGCGCCCGAAGATGCGGCGAAGTTCGAGGTGCAGGCCGCGAAGTACGGCGCGCAGTTCGAAGCCGTCAACTTCCCGCAGCTCCCCGGAATCCACATCATCGGCAAGCTGACGATGGGCGAGAACATCGGCGACCTCGGCGGCATCCTCATGGCTCTCGACGCCTACCATCTCTCGCTGCACGGCCAGCCCGCGCCAGTGCTGGACGGCTTCACCGGCGATCAGCGCGTGTTCCTGGGATGGGCGCAGGTATGGCGCACACTGACCCGCGACGACGCGCTACGCCAGCTCATCACCACGAACCCGCATTCCCCCGGCCAGGTGCGCGCCTTCGCCCCTCTCCGCAATGTCGACGCCTGGTACGCCGCGTTCGACGTAAAGGACGGCGACGCGAACTACATCAAACCCGAGGATCGCGTTCGGATCTGGTAAGCGACAAGGATCGCATCAAGCAGAACGGCCACCGCAAGGTGGCCGTTTTTCGTGTCGCAGCGTGGCATCGCGGGTGCGCGCGTGCACTCCTATCGCGACGCAATGTTGCGCCGCCGGAGAACACGTGCGCTCCTACCGCGACGGAGTCGTACGGTCTCGAGCGTATTCGCTCGGAATTCTCTCTGCTCGCGTGGATGCTGACCGCGGCATTTGAGGGAGATCGTATACTGCTCAGCCCCACTAGAAGGCGCCCTCATGACTTGGTGGTCACTGACGAGCTTGAAGTTCGCGGCGTCGTGAAAGGTCAAAGTTCAAGTGACTGGAAATGACAGGAAGACAATTGGCCGCATCGTCGCAACATCTCTTGCCTTCGGCTTCGGCGCTGCGCTGGTGCTGGTCCTCGTGCCGTTCGGCGGTGCGTCGGAGAATGCGATCACCGGCGCCGCGCTTCTTGGTTTTGGAGCCGGGTGGGGGCTCCTCGCGTTCCGTGCGGCGAGGCACGGGCAACCGCAACGCTGGGCGGCGGTTGCGGCGATCGCTTTCCTATCCTTTGCCGTTTGTTTGTTTCTCTGGCCGCGCGTCGTCGCGAGCGCATGGTTTTGGCCCTCGTGGCTGTTCTTTCTCATTGTTCTCGCAATCTCGATCGCAATCGGCGCTTGCCGGCGCCTGAACAACTGGACTCGCCCGTGGCTGGTCTATCCGATCGCAGGCGTGATGTTGGCCGCCGCCTTCGGCGGACTTTACGAAGCGGCACGTGAGTCGAGTGATCGAACACCCATGCGCGGTCAGCTCGTCGACATCGGAAATCGCCGCCTTCATCTCCGCTGCAGCGGTT
>DATLVW010000401.1:0-6026 GCA_035577085.1 Thermoanaerobaculia bacterium | reverse complement strand
CGTCGAGCAGCAGCAGTCGAGCCCCTATTCGCTGCTGTGGTGGATGAAGCGACTGATCGCGCAGCGCAATCGATACCAGGCGTTTGGCCGCGGAACCATGGAGTTTCTGCACCCGGAGAACCGCAAGATCCTCGCCTTCGTGCGGCGGTATGGAGACGAGATCATTCTCATCGTCGCCAATCTCTCGCGGCTGGTCCAGTGCTTCGAGGTCGAACTTTCCGGTTTCCGCGGCATGGTGCCTGTCGAGCTGTCGGGCGGAACGCGCTTCCCGGAAATCAGTGATCGCCCCTATTTCCTCAACCTCGGGCCGTTCGCCTTTTACTGGTTTGCCCTGGAGCGCCAGCAGTCCGACGTTAAGGTGGCTAGCGAAGAAGCACTTACGATTGCAGCAACCACAATCGACGAAGTCCTCTCCGACGCGAATCGGAATTCGCTTCGACGCGCGCTGCAGGCGTATTTGCATACCCGCCGCTGGTTTGGCGGAAAAGCGCGGACGATCACTTCGTTGCAACTGCGCGGGACTGTCGCGCTCCCCGACGACGCGGGTTCTCTCGCATTTGTCCACATCGACTATGCGGACGGCGAGCCGGAGACGTACGTGATTCCGCTCGGTATCATGCGGGCTCGACGCGCGAGCGAGCAGGAGCGCGCACACGCACCCGCTGTAATCGCCCGCCTCGGTGATGGCAAGTTGCTGTATGAGCCACTTGCAGACACGAAGTTCGGAGCCGCGCTGCTCGACACCATTGCCCGCCGCCGCGCGCTCAAGACCGACCACGCAACCGTTTCGGGCACGCCGACGCGCATATACCGCACCCTGCGAGGGACCGGCGAGCTCCCGATTCAGATTCTGAAGACAGAGCAAAGCAATACTGCGCTCCTCTTTGGCGACCGTTTCTTCATGAAACTCTTCCGGCGCCTCGAGGCCGGCGTCAACCCCGAGCTCGAGATGACGCGGTTCCTCAATGAGGAGACATCCTTCACGGGCACGCCGCAGCTTGCCGGCTCGATTCAGTATGAGCCGGCGGTCAGCGGCGAGCCGTCCACGATTGCTGTCCTGCAGCGCTTCGCACCGAACGCCGGCGACGCCTGGAGTTACACGCTCGATTCCATGGGACGCTATTTCGAAGCCATTCTCAGCGACTCCGGCGCGGCATCGCAGATCGCGAAGACGGCCTCAAACGAGCCGATCCTCGCTCTCACTTCGAAGCCGTCTCCCGACATCGCTCATGCTCTGATCGGCGTCTATCTGGCGGATGCCGACGTGCTTGGGAGGCGCACGGCGCAAATGCATCTGGCTCTGGCGTCGCGCAGCGACATTCCTGCCTTTGCTCCGGAGCCGATCACGCCGCACTATCAACGCTCGATCTATCAGCACATCCGCACGCAGATCGTGCAAACCATGCAGCTCCTGCGCAAACGCGCAAGAGGGAATCCGGACGCTGACGAATTGTTGCAACGTGAAGAGGAACTGCAGAAACGTGTACGCCGCATTCTCGACGGTCGGCTGAGCGGTCTTCGCATACGCATCCACGGCGACTTCCACCTCGGGCAGGTTCTGAAGAGCGGCAACGACTTCATCGTCATCGATTTCGAAGGCGAGCCATCCCGTCCGCTGAGCGAGCGCCGCATCAAACGCAGCGCGCTGCGCGATGTCGCCGGCATGCTGCGATCGTTTCATTACGCCTCGCATGCGTTGTTGTACGGCCAATCGCAGCACTCCGTCATCCGCGCGGAGGATTCCGCCGCGGCGGAAACAGGCGCGGCCTTCTGGTATCGCTGGGTGAGCGCCGCGTACCTCCGCGGCTATCTGGCCGAAAGCGGCGATGCCGCTCACTTGCCTCGCACGCACGAGGAACTGCAGGTCCTGCTCGACGTCCGCCTGATCGAGAAAGCGCTGTATGAGATCAGCTACGAATTGAACAACCGCCCGGACTGGGTCCACATCCCTCTGCGCGGGGTGTTGGAGCTTCTCGGGCGCTGATATTCTCCGCTCCCGATGCGCATCCGTTTCATCTGCATTCATGGACATTTCTATCAGCCGCCGCGCGAGAACCCATGGCTCGAGGCGGTGGAGACGCAGGACTCCGCCACGCCGTACCACGACTGGAACGAGCGGGTCACCGCCGAGTGCTACGGCCCGAACGCCTCGTCGCGGATCCTCGACGCCAGAGATCGCATCGTCAAGATCGTCAACAACTACTCGGCGATCAGTTTCAACTTCGGGCCGACGCTGCTCTCCTGGCTCGAGCAAAGCGATTCGGAGACGTACGCCGCGATCATCGACGCCGATCGCATCAGCCGCGAGCGATTCGACGGCCACGGCTCCGCAATCGCGCAGGCGTACAACCACATGATCATGCCGCTCGCGAACCGGCGCGATCAGCAGACGCAGACGTGGTGGGGGATCCGCGATTTCGAGTACCGCTTCGGGCGCAAACCGGAGGCGATGTGGTTGCCGGAAACGGCGGTCGATGTGGCCTCACTCGAGGCGCTGGCCGCGATGGGCATCGCGTTCACGATCCTCGAACCGCATCAGGCCCTGCGCTGGCGGAAGATCGGGGACGAGCGTTGGACCGAGCACTCCGGAGCGATCGATCCGACGATGCCGTATCGCTGCAACCTGCCGTCGGGGCGTTCCATCGATATCTTTTTCTACGACGGCGCCATCTCGCGTGCTGTGGCGTTCGAGCGCCTTCTCGCACGCGGCGAGAACTTCGCGCATCGTCTCCTCGGCGCATTCGGCGAAGGGCGCAGTCATCCGCAGCTCGTCAACATCGCTACCGACGGCGAAACCTATGGCCACCATCATCGCAACGGCGATATGGCCTTGGCGTACGCGCTCGATTACATCGACGAGCAGAAGCTGTCGCGCATCGCGAACTATGGGCAGTTTCTTGCCGCTACGCCTCCGACGCATGAGGTGCAGATCGCCGACCGCACCGCCTGGAGCTGCGATCACAGCCTCGGGCGATGGGAGCGCGATTGCGGCTGCAGCACCGGCGGCGATGCGGGGTGGAATCAACAGTGGCGTGCGCCGTTGCGTGCTGCGCTCGACTGGCTGCGCGACGAGTGCATCGCGATCTTCGAGATGCGCGGCGCTGCGCTGCTTCGCGATCCGTGGGGCGCGCGCGACGATTACATCGAAGTCGTGCTCGACCGGTCGGAAGACAACGTCGAGCGCTTCCTGGCGCGGCAGATGAAAGATGGGGATCGGAGCGCCGCGGCGAAGGTGGCCGTCCTCGAACTGATGGAGATGCAACGGAACGCCATGCTCATGTACACGAGCTGCGGCTGGTTCTTCAACGACCTCTCCGGCATCGAGACCGTGCAGGTGTTGCACTACGCGGCGCGCGTCATTCAGTTGGCGGAGAAAGTGTCCGACAGCAGCCTGGAGCCGGAGTTCCTCGCGCGCATCGCCAGCGCCCGAAGCAACCTGCCGCACCGCGGCGACGCACGCCAGATCTATGAGCGCGAGGTGAAACCGACGCGTGTCGATCTTCGCCGTGTGGCGGCGCACTACGCGGTGGCATCGCTGTTCGACAACTTCGCGCACGATGATCTCGTCTACTGCTATCGCGTGCGCCAGACCGACTTCGAGTCGTTCCGCGCCGGCCGTTCGCGGATGGCGATCGGCTCGGTCATCGTGACGTCGCTGATCACGCACGAAGAAGCTTCCTTCGACTTCACGGTCATCCACCTCGGCGAGACGGAGCTGACCGGAGGCGTGAAGGCATCGACGACCGCGAGCGACTACGAGGCGATGAAAACCGCGCTCAGCGAAGACATGCGCGTGAATGGCGTTTCCGCGGTCATACGCGTGCTCGACGAGCATTTCGAGGAGGAGTCGCTCTTATCAATCCGCTCGCTCTTTCGCGACGAGCAGCGGCGCATCCTCAACGTGCTCTGCGACGCAACGCTCAGTGAGGCCGAGGGGGCGTTCCGGCAGTTGCACGAGCGGTATGACCCGCTCACGCGTTTTCACGCTGACCTCGGCGTCCCGCTGCCGAAGGTGTTGCGCACCGCGGCCGAGTTCGACGTCAATATGCAACTGCGGCGCATGGCCACCGCGAGTGAGCTGCCGCTTGGCGAGATGGAGTCGTGTTTGCGCGAAGCACGCGACGAGCGGGTCGTGCTGGACGAGACAACGCTGATGTCGCTCACACGCGCCGTCGAGCGCGCCGCGGAGGGGGTATGGCGCGATCCGGACGACCTGGAGCTGCTCGAACGGTGGGAGACGCTTGTGGCAGTCATTCGCGAGTCGGCCGTCGACGTCGATCTCCGACGAGCGCAAAACGATTACTACCGGCTGATGAAAACCGTGCGCCCAGCGAAGGCGACGACCGCTGGGAACGGATCTTCCAATGCCAATCGCTGGCTGCAACATTTCGATGCGTTGGGGGAAAAGCTGTCGATCAGCCCCCCGGGCGACAAATGAAGACCAAAACCGATCACCACAAAGACACAGAGATCACAGAGACATCACAACGCTGTGTTCTCTTCCTAAAATGACTCATACTTCCCCCGCCGCAACGAAAGTCAACAACCGCGCCGCTGGCGTGCTGCTGCATCCAACGTCGCTCCCCGGAGCTTACGGCATCGGCGACCTCGGCGATGAGCTGCTCGCTTTCCTCGATTGGGCAAAGAAGGCAGGCCTGCGCATCTGGCAGGTGTTGCCATTGAACGCTCCCGGCTACGGCAACTCGCCTTATGGCTGCCTTTCGTCTTATGCCGGAAATCCAATGCTCATTTCGCCAAAGCGGCTGCTGGAATGCGGATTGCTGCCCTCCGATGCAATTGATGAGATCCCAAATCCTGGGAAGATCGATTTCGACGGGGTTGCCGCATCGAAGAATGACCTGCTCCATCGGTCGTTTGCGCATTTCAATGAAAACGCATCGGATGAGCAACGCAGCGCTCTGGCCTCATTCGTTCGTGACAATCGATGGCTATCGGATTGGGCACTGTATGCATCGTTGAAGCACCGTCATGGCGGCGCGCCCTGGACATCGTGGCCGGCCGCGCTGGTTACGCGGGACCCGGACGCAATGGCTGCGGCGCAGAAGGAATTGGCAGACGAGATCCGTTTTCATGAATACATCCAATGGCTCTTCTTTACTCAATGGGCCTCGGTACGCGAAGCGGCGCATGAGCGCGGTATTCAGATCATGGGCGATGTCCCAATCTATGTTGCGGCAGACAGTGCCGATGTCTGGGCGAACCGCGAGATCTTCCAATTGGACGAAAACGGCGAGCCGGACGTCGTCGCTGGCGTTCCTCCCGATTACTTCAGCGCGACGGGTCAGCGATGGGGAAATCCGCTCTATCGCTGGGATCTTCTTCGCGAGACGAACTATGCGTGGTGGGTGGCGCGATTTCGCGCGTCCTTGCAATTTGCCGACATCGTGCGCGTCGATCATTTCCGCGGGTTCGCCGCGTATTGGGAGATCCCCGCGAGCGAACCGACTGCGATTCACGGCCGCTGGCTGCCCGGCCCGGGCCGCGAACTGTTCGACGCGATTCGTAAGGCCGTCGGCGGGCTCCCCATCGTCGCCGAAGACCTCGGCCATATAACACCCGAGGTGCATGAACTAAGAAAGGCGATCGGAGTGCCGGGGATGAAAATCCTGCAGTTCGCATTCGCACAGCCGGACAGCCCGCATTTGCCACATCACTATGAGCCGGAAACCGTCGTTTACACCGGGACGCACGACAACGATACCGCCCGCGGCTGGTACGAGCAGGCCTCAAACGAAGAGCGCACGACCGCCGCGCTCTACCTCGGCGTGCACACACCTGAGGAGCTCCCCTGGACGCTGATCCGCACCGCATACACCTCGGTCGCCGAGACCGCCATCGTCCCCGCCCAGGACATCCTCGGCCTAGGCAACGAAGCCCGCATGAACCTCCCCGGCGAAGAGAAGGACAACTGGTCGTGGCGGCTGGTGGAAGGCGCGCTCACGGAGGAGCTTGCGGAGGAACTGCGGAAATTGGCTCTGGTCTCCGGGAGAATTTAGACTCCGGCG
>DATLVW010000400.1:0-3798 GCA_035577085.1 Thermoanaerobaculia bacterium | reverse complement strand
CTGGTTTGGGGGGTGGGGTGTGGGGAGTGGGGGGTGGGAGCTTTGCGGGAGTCGGTTGTCGGGGGTCGGGAGTCGGAGAAAGAGCCGAGTCTGCCCGATGCCCACTCGCACCGATCTTCGCGAGTTCGGAGTCGGGCAAGTAGTCCGAATCCAAGTGCCAATCTCTCCGACTCCCGACCCCCGACTCCCCACTCCCGCGAAAGCTCCCACCCCCCACCCCCTACTCCCCACACCCTACCCATGCAACTCCTCATACAACGTCTGCCCCACCTTGCGTCCCAGCACGTTCACCAGATCCTGTGCTGATGCCTGTTTGACTCCGGAGACGCTGCCGAATCGCTCGATGAGAAGGCGGCGGCGTTTGGCGCCGATGCCGGGCATATCGTCGAGCGCGCTGTGCAGCGTACGTTTGGATCGGCGGCGGCGGTGCGAGGAGACCGAAAAGCGATGCGTCTCGTCCCGAACCATCTGCAGAAGTTGCAGCGCGGGATCACGGCGCTCGAGACGGTATGGCTCTTCGCGGCCCGGGACGTAGATCTCCTCCTCGCGCTTGGCCAGCCCTGCGATCGGGATCTCCTCGATGCCGAGCTTGTTCAGCGCCGCGAGTGCAGCGTTCAACTGACCGCGGCCGCCATCGATGAGGATCATGTCTGGCAGCGTCTTGTTCTCCTCGAGCAGACGCCGGTAACGCCGGTCGACCGCCTCAGCCATCGAGCGGAAGTCGTCCGCACCTTCCACAGTCTTGATGTTGAAGATCCGGTATTGCTTCTTGTCGAACTTTCCGCGGTCGAGGACGACCATCCCTGCCACCGAGTCGGTTCCCTGGATGTTCGAGATGTCGAACGATTCGATGCGTCCGATCTCCCGGTCGTACCCGAGCACCTGCCCAAGTTTCTGTGCAGCGATCTGCAGCCGGTCCTGGGTCGACTTGCGGAAGCGTGACTCGTGCGAGAGGTGTGCGTTCCGGTTGACCAGTTCCATCAGATCGACGCCTCGCCCCCGCTGCGGAACGCGCAGTCCGACCTTCCGGCCGGCCTGCTCGGTCAGCCAGGCGGTCAGAAGGTCGCACTCCTCGACATCGAACGGGATCAGTACCTCGTGCGGGATGAACATATTGTCCTGGTAGTAGCGCTGAAGAACCTCGCCGAGAAACTCAGGAGCCTGGTAAGCCTCGACTTTCTCCCAGAAAAGCTCGCGGCGGTCGACAACGTTTCCTCCGCGTATGACGAAGAGCTGCACCGCAACGTCACTCCCCTCCTCGTAAAGGCCCCAGACGTCGGCGTCTTCATCCTCGGCCGAGGCCACCTGCTGCTCGGCCTGCACGCGCTCGACCGTGCGGACGAGATCGCGGTAGTACGTCGCCATCTCGTAGTTTTCGCTCTCCGCTGACTGATACATCCGATTGGTTAGACGATCCTGAAGCTCTTTGGTTTTGCCGCCGAGGAAAAGGACGACGTCGTCGACCATGTCGCGGTACTGCTCGGGAGTGGTCAGGCCGACGACGCATGGCCCGAGGCATTGGTGCATGTCGTAGTAGAGGCAGGGACGGGGAAGCGCGTTCTTGCCGATCGTGATATCGAGATCGCAGCTGCGGAGTTTGAACTGATCGGCGACGAGCTTGAGCAGCCGCCGCGCGGTGCCGGCGAAGAAGGGGCCGTAGAAGAGGTCCCCCTTCTTCCGATCGAGGCGGCGGGTGAACACGACGCGCGGGTAGTCCTCCGACATCGTGACCTTGATGTACGGGTAGCTCTTGTCGTCGCGAAGGAGGATGTTGTAGCGCGGCTGGTTGGACTTGATGAGGTTGTTCTCGAGGAGGATGGCTTCCAGCTCGTTGTTCGTGGTCACGAAGTCGATGGAGTCGATCTCGTTGATGAGCGACATCGTCTTGCTGTCGCGCGCTCCGCGGCCGGCCAGATACGAGCCCACGCGGCTCTTCAGGTTCCTCGCCTTCCCGACGTAGATGACCTCCCCCTCGGCGTTCTTGTGCAGATAGACGCCGGGCCGGTCCGGCATTTCCTTCAGCCGGAGTTTCAGGCGGTCGAGCCGTTCGGACATGCGCAGAAGTGGAACAGGTTGCGTGACGATTGTCATCCCACGCGCAGCGGTCATTCCGCTGACTCGTCAAGTAGTTGACGAGTCATGCGGACGTCTCGTCCGCGGCGTCGAGGCGTCTCGCCTCGGCGTGTGTATCGCGAGTATGACCGTCACCTTGCCGATCACTGCGAGTCTCAGACAGATCACCGCGACCGCTCGCCACACACCGCCGGGCGAGACGCCCACCGGCCGCAGGCGAGACGCCTGCACTCCGAACTCAGAGCTTCGCCAGAAACCGCCCCGCTGCGTCGCGGAACTCTGCGGTCCACTCGTGGCCGCCTTCGAATACGCAGGTCTCGACCGTGGTCAGCGTAGCGAGGACACGAAGATCCTTCTGCAGCTTCTCGTCGGTGTACCACTCCTCGCGTGTCCCGCGTCCGATCAACACAGGCGGCAGAGTCGGATGCGAGCCAGCCAACTCCGGAGGCATGTCGCCGCCCAGCGCGATGAGTCCCGTTGCCGCCGAACGTGCGGCAGCGCGGTAGGCCATGGCCACGCCTTGCGAAAACCCGAGAAACACGAGCTGCCGCGGTTGCGGGAACTGATCGATGACGCTGCGAACGTAGGCAACGTTGTCTTCGATGGCCAGCTCCCGATCCTGGCTGGTCATCCACGACGCCACGATCGCTCCCGTCCGGTTCATATAGAAAGGATGGAGCGCCTGCACAGCAACCGTCGTCCATCGCTCGATCCCCGGGATCTGCTGCAACTCGGCATTGTGGACGTCGGCGTTCTCGCCGTAACCGTGAAAGCCGACCAGAAGATGTTCTGCGGGTCCGCGGCGCACGACGTAGCGTCCGTGAACAGTTGCGGGAATGGTGTGGACTTCGAGGTCGGTCATTGGCCAATCGTAGCTACAATGCGCCCCGCGTGTCGCGCCTGACTCTGGTCGTCCCCTGCTACAACGAAGAGCGACGGCTCGATGTCGAAGCATTTCATCAGCTCGCCGTCCCCGGCCACGACGTCGATTTCCTCTTCGTCAACGATGGCAGCCGCGATGGAACACTTCGGCTTCTCGAAACGCTTCGCGACTCCGATCCCCGTCGCTTCGCGGTCCTCGATCTGGAGCAGAACAGCGGCAAAGCGGAGGCCGTGCGCCGCGGATTCCTGGCCGCGATGGATAAGGCGCCCGACTACGTTGGCTTCTGGGATGCCGATCTCGCCACTCCCCTCGCGGAGCTGCCGGGGTTCCTCGACATCCTCACGAACCGTTCCTCAATCCATCTGGTCATGGGCGCCCGCGTCCGTCTCCTCGGGCGCGAGATCAGCCGCCGCCCGGCCCGCCACTATTTCGGCCGCGTTGGCGCAACGCTCATCTCCTCCAGCCTCGGCCTGGCCGTCTACGACACGCAATGCGGCGCGAAAGTCTTCCGCAGCAGCGACACGTTGCGCGACGTCTTCTCCAAACCGTTCATCTCCCGCTGGATCTTCGACGTCGAGATCATCGCCCGTTACATCGCGACCTGGGGCCGCGACGCGGTGGCCGGTTCCGTCTACGAGCTACCCGTCATGCGCTGGCACGACGTCACCGGGTCAAAGGTGAAGTCGCACGACTTCCTTCGCGCGCTGGCGGATCTCTGGAAGATTCGCCGCGCGTATCGGAAGCAGAAAAGCTGAACCACAGAGACACAGCGCGGCATAGCCGCAACCAAATGAAACCCACCAAATCTGCAACCAATCAGTTTTGGTGAAAATCTTTGCGTC
>DATLVW010000399.1:0-2588 GCA_035577085.1 Thermoanaerobaculia bacterium | reverse complement strand
GAGCTCCGCCCGCCACGCGAGAGATTCAGCAACGCCGCATTCTCGGCGACATATCGTCTGAACCCACTCCCCCATCCGCTCTTGTCTGTCATCGTCGAATCGCCAACGAGCGTGATGCGGACCTTGCGAGTATCGGCGCGGAATGACCAGACCGGGCCAGGCACGATGCCATCCGCGGTCACCGTGTCAACGCGCCAGAAATAGGTCGCTCCGCCTTTGAGTCCGCCCGTTGCATACGTCGTCTCGGTTTGCTCGGCGCGAAACGGCGGTGGATTCGTCGCACCAAAGTAGACGCGATGTGCTCGCGCGTCGCGGCCCGGCGTCCAATGCAGGGTTTCACCAAAGGGATCGACCCATGGCCAGCCGTTCTCGGGCCGAGGGATTGCGGCGAACGGCAGAACTGCCGGCAGCTTCTCGACGTTCCACCGTCCGCCGAATGTCCACTCCGCGGTGATGTCCTCATCCCGCGGCGAGCCGGGAGCGGTCTGGAGGTTGTCAGCGAACCACGCGAATGCGCCGGCAGCGCGATGGACGTTTGCGTAGTAGTAACGCTCGCCCCAGATGTATCGATCGGGCTCGGGAACCTGGTAGATGGGGTGATCGGCGATGTTGGCAGAGAGCTCGGAGTCGAGCAGATAGAACTGTGCGTCGCGGTGATTGCGCCCGAGCGCGATGCCGGGCACCCCGTCGAACTGCGAGTGGCGCACGACGAGCTTCTGATCCTTATCTTTACTGCCGTCGTGCCAGATGCTCGCGTTCGGGTTGTGGCCGAAGAAGCGGCTGTTGGTGATGTAAGCCCAGCCGCGCGGACAGACGAAATCGACCCAGCCTTCGAAATATGAATCGTCGTAGTACGACAGGCCCGACTCGCTGTTCCAAAGACTGAGCGTGTCGCCGCCGTCCGCGATCACGTTCGCATGCAGGATGGCGATGCGGTTGGCAGTGCCCATCGAACGGATGGCGAACTGATGATCGTGATCGTCGTGCGTCTTGCCGTAGTCGTTGCGGACGGTCAGGTTGGCGATGATCACGTCCGTCGTCCCGGAGGCGATGTTGATCGCTGCCGCGCCCCAGTCATCGGGATGCGTTTTGCGCCATTCGCGCCGCAGCTCGGCGTACTCGATCCGTGTCTTCTCGCGATCTTCACCAACCAGCGCAACGTGACTGGCCGTGATCATCACCTTCTCGCGGTAGGTGCCGTTGCGGATGAGGATCGTTCGGTTTTCCGCGTTGCCGGCCGGAATGCTGTCGAGGGCAGCCTGAATGGTGCGAAAGCCGCTGCTGCCATCCTGAGCGACGATGATCTTTGCTGAGTCAGCCGCCAACGTGCTCGCGGCGATCAGCAGAGTAAGGATCAGGGTGACGATCCTTCGCGTCTTCGCGTCTTCGCGTGAAAGACTGGTCACACGAAGAGGCGAAGAAAGATAGAGGTAAGACCAATTCGGTAATTTCGACATGTCCTAGCCGTGAAACTGCTGCGAGAGCAACAAATGCTACTCCGCAAATCTTGAATTGGTCAATCCATGTGGTTGACAATCTCGATCAGGTGTAGAGAATTGGTCAAGCCATTACGACACACTGAAACGAGGAGCACGCCCGTGAAGAAGGAGAAGGACGAGCCGTCAGCCCACGCCATCGACATTCAGTCGGCCGATCAGGTGGTGCGACACGTCGCGGTTCTCATCGAAGGTGGCAAGCTGCGCCCGGGCGACCGTCTGGTGCCTGAGCGGGAGCTGGCGCAAGAGCTGGGTGTGAGCCGCCCGACTGTCCGGGCAGGATTGCACGCGCTGGCAGCGATGGGCGTCACCGAATCGCGCCAGGGCGCCGGCACCTTCATCACCGGCGGCCCGCCGCGCCTCGGCGCGGGCCCATTGAGTTTCCTCGCCGCACTTCACGGTTTCACCCGCGACGAAATCTTCGAAGCGCGCCGGATCCTCGAAGTCGGCGCTGCCGGACTGGCTGCTGAAGTGAACCTCACGGACCGGCACGCCACGATGTCCGAGGAAGTGACAGGGATGTTCGCAAGCCTGAGCGAGCCTCAGACGTTCCTCGTGCACGACGTCCGGTTTCATCGTGCCGTTGCCGCGGCTTCCGGCAACCCGGTGCTGGCTGCGTTGGTAGAGATGATCTCGTCGCTCGTTTACGAGCAGCGCCGCATGACGGTCGAGCGTGCGCACGACTTGAAGGAATCAGCGGAGATGCACCGCCGTATCTATCAAGCCATTCGCGAAGGCGATGCCGATCGCGCACGCACGGAGATGACGCGTCACCTCGATATGGCGCGTCAGGCGCAGGCTTCGGAAGAGTTGCCGGCGGGCGTGTTGCCATCGCGCGTCGTGGGGTCGGTCGCTTGAGCGCGCTTCCTCTCGATGGCCGCGTCGCTGTCGTAACGGGCGGAACGTCGGGGATCGGCCTCGCGCTCGTGCGCGGTCTCGCGGACGCCGGAGCGGACGTCGCGCCGATCTCGCGGCGCCACGAGCAGGTCGATACCGCTGCGAATGAGGTCGCAGCGCGCGGCCGGCGCACCGCACGGATCGTCGCAGATGTGAGCGATCGCGCCTCGCTCGACGCGGCCTTGGAACTGGCCG
>DATLVW010000398.1:0-5032 GCA_035577085.1 Thermoanaerobaculia bacterium | reverse complement strand
AGCCGGCGACACCTTCTTGCGGCGCAGGAAGCTCCTCAAGCGCTTGATCTCCTGCACATGCGGCACGAGAACGGCGTGGGCCGGATCGCGCGCCAACTTCGAGCCGATGTTGTATGCCTGTCCGGCGATGAGAGAGAGGCGGTGGCGGCGAATGAGATTCGCCCCGGAGACGCCGTTCAGCATCGTCCGCAGCTCATCCTCCACTGCCGTCCAGCGGTTGGTCTCGTCGCACAACAGACGCATGTCGTCTGCCGGCTGGCCGATCGCCTTCGCGACGATGTCGAGCGCACCGATGACATTGATCGACGCCTGCAGGATCGGATTGGACATACGGATGCGCCCGTGCAGCGCTTTTCGCTGCGCGACCGTCAACGGTGTCATTTCGCCGATCTGCGCGCGCGTGGCGCGCAGCTGGTCGACGACCCCCTCGGGGGACAATGTGGCAGCCGCCTGTGGAAGGTCCGCGGCGGCAGACGGATTCATGGTTTCCTGATTGGGATTCATATCGTTCTCCTCAGAACAATAGTTGTTAGGCCGGAGGGGAACGACGAGCACCTGTGCACAAGTGCAGGCGGCCACCGGCTGGAAAAGACGGCGACGCGCCGCTCTTCCGGTTGATGTTCCCCGAAGTGCACGCGCACTTCGAGAGCCCGCGGCAGGAGGAGCACCACTCAACTCCCGCAGGGATGAGACCAGTCGCACTTTCCAGCGCCGTCGTTCTCACCCGTTGGCCGCCAGGAGCGTGGGACTCTCACGAGCGCCAACTCCAGTCTCGAGAAGCCGGCATGCCAGCCCCACGAGGCCGCGTATTGCAGCAGAGCCTGGTGGGCGATGTCAAGTGGGCGGCGTCGCCGTGCATGCTGCGTTACTGAGTCGCCGCCAGCATTCCGAGGACACAACATCGGCAAACACCAATTGCTGTCCGCGCAAACCCGACGACTTTACGCGTAGACCCGGCGACAAACTGCTCCGTCGTGATGGCTGACGGCTCGCGCCCGATGACCGTCCGCGCCGGCTGAGCGACCCACCGTCTGAGCTGGACGATCCACAGGTCCGCCCGGGCGCCGCACACGTGCGGATCGACGCCGCACGCGTCTGACTGGACGCCCAACACGCGCGGATGGACGCCGCACACGTCTGACTGGACGCCCCACACGCGCGGATGGACGCCGCACGCGTCTGACCGGACGCCTCACACGTGCGGATCGACGCCGCACCCGTCTGACCGGGCGCCCAACACGCGCGGATGGACGCCGCACGCGTCTGACCGGACGCCTCACACGTGCGGATCGACGCCGCACGCGTCTGACCGGACGCCCCACACGCGCGGATGGACGCCGCACGCGTCTGACTGGACGACCAACACGCGCGGATGGACGCCGCACGCGTCTGACCGGACGCCTCACACGTGCGGATCGACGCCGCACACGTCTGACCCGACGCCACACACATGCGGATCGACGCCGCATGCGTCTGACCGGGCGCCCCACGCGTCCGGCTGGACGCCGCGCGGTTCGCGAGCAACGTTAGCCGAGGTAGCGTTTGCTTCCGACCGTGCTGCCGGTCAATTTACGGAAGGCCACGACCCTAAAACAACGGGCGTCCTTATTCCAGGTTCCGATGAGCGGTGATCCCCCTATTCCATCGCATCGATCGCTGCCGCGATCTCGGCGTTCGTAGGTCTCTCGCGGAAGTCGGTCTCGATCTTCGTCCAGCGGATGCGGCCTTTTGTGTCGAGCACGAAGACGGCGGGGTGCGGGATGCCGTCCTCCTTCTTGCCGGCGTACGCTTCGTCGCGCAGGTTGTAGCGGTCGATGACTCGCGAGAGCGGGTCGGAGAGGAGCGAGAACGTCAGCGCGCCGCGGTGATCGGAGGCGACGAGCGCGGCAAACTTGCGGCTCTCTTCGGGCGAATCGGGGCTGATGGCGTAGAACTTCACGTCGGGGTACGCGTGGGCGAGGTCACGAAGTCCGACTACCTGCCGGACGCAATACGCTCACCAATAGCCGCGGTAGAAGACGAGGACGACTTTCGTCCCGGCGGCGTCTGCGAGGCTGACGCGTTTGCCGTTCTGATCGCGGAGCGTGAAGGTTGGCGCCTGCTGACCGATCTTCGGCGGCGTTTGCGGTGGCACGACGGCACGCGGCGTTGGTGCGGCGGACGTGTTCGCAGCGAGGACTAGGAGGAGCGCGGCGAGGAAGGGCAAGCGATGCAACGATATCAGGCTGTGGACGTGGTGGTGCCATGCGAGCCCGTTGAAGAAGTGGGGCTTTCGCAGATCGCGGCGGCGAAACGCCGGCGTTCCCACGCGAAACTTGACTCACTGCTCGCGCTTCGTACTGCCGCGTTTCGTTACTCCCCTGCCTGCGCTTCGCAGCGCTCGGATTCCGCCGAGGATGCTGCTCATGCCGGGGATGCCCTGGAGCTCATGGATGCGCAGCGGGTCCGCATCGTTGGCGCGCGACAACTCCTCGATCCCGGCGAGGATCTTCTCGTACGCGGCGCGGATGCGGCCGTCGTTTGGTCCCGGGGGCGTGGGTTGGAAGCCGCCGTTCGTCAGGATCCAGAGCGCCCCGTCGGCGAGGCTGCCGACGAGTTGCTGGTAGCCGGGGAAGCGTCGGGGGTGCGGCTGGAGCATGCGAACGGGAATGCAGTCCTTCAGTCCGTTCACCACCACGCAGAGATCCGCATCGCCATCGGGTAGCCAGTCGGGCACGAGAAAGGTCGTGGATTGCGGCTCCTCGCCCGGGCCGATGCCCAGCGTGCTGTGGTCGCTCGTGCGCAGGTAGAAGACCCTCCCATCGGGATACTCGATCCGGACGAGCGGATAGTTCGTGGGATTGCCCTTGTTGAATGGACCAACGCAGCCTTGCGACGGACCGGTGAGACGCACTCCGTGCAAACGGCGGTGCTGGCCGATGGTGAGAGGAATCCTCTCAGACGACGGAATACGTATCTCGTCGATGGCGGTGATTCGCGGCGCCCATTCGGGCTGCGTTGAAGGAGGATCGGGTTGATACAACGCGATATCCCCGATGCGAGTGACCAGCACCCACCCGTTCGGGAGCATGAGCATGCGGCGCAACTCCGGCGGCTCGACATTCCGGGCCGTTCCATCCGGCTCGATGCTGCCGGCGTCGTGAAGCCCGGTGACGGGATCCCACTCGAAATATGCAACCTGAATATCGATGCCCTCGCGATCGCTGAACGGGTATTCGGCACCGACGAGCACGCGGCCGGATGGCAGAAGGCACGCCGGGGCCGCGTATGCAGCGGGCGACCGCCCAAAACGATCGGGCAACTGACCAGCAGGCGACCATATGCCACCGATCGAGCGAAAGGCCATGCCGCCCAGATAGTCGAATGCGAGAACGCCCCCCTTCCCGAGGACGCAGACTGGCCCGGTGACACAATCCCAGGCATCGTCCAGACGCAGCCCATGCGCGGACCCGATGCTCCACTCGCGGCCAACGAGGCGGTACTCGTTCGTGCGCCCGAGGGCCAGGACGGTGCCGTCGGGAAGGAGTGTGAGTGAAGCGAAGACCGGCACGTCTGCCGGAAGATCGACGTAGACCGACCATCCTTCGGCAGGAGTCCACCGCCAGACATGGCCGTCGACCGACACTCCGAAGTCGAAGCCGGCGGCGAGCACCGAGCCATCCGGAAGCGTGCAAAGCACCTCGGTTACCGCGGTCCATTCACGGGCGACCGGCTCCGCGGACCATTCCAGCCCGCCGGCAGAGACCACCTCGGCAGGGCCCGCAATCGGCGAAAACGAATCGCTCGCGGGGTCACCGGGCTGGCTGGAAACTGCGATGAAGGCGCCGGACAGGAGCGGGGCGACGCTGGTAGCGCCATCGACGTGGCCGTGCACCATGCGAGGTCCGTGGGACCAGCGGCCGTTGAAATAATCGCCGTGCGCGTCCGGTGTCAGCCGCCACCAGCGGTACTGATCATCAAAGTCCTGCGCAAGAACAGTTCCATCGCTGAGCAGGATCGAGGCACCGCTCAGTTGCGTCGGGATGCCGGTCATCCTCTGCCACATGGTCACACCTCCCTGTTTGTTCGTTTCGCCGAGAGTGCAGGCGTCTCGCCGGCTGCCGATGGGCTTCTCGCCCGGCGGTGAAACGTGCGCTGCGGGAAAAGGTATCCGGCGTCGCGGAAACCACGCCGAGGCGAGACGCCTCGCCGCCGCGGGCGAGACGCCCGCACTCCTATGCTTCGCGTAGCCATCGTTCGCGGCGATCGACCAGCATTCCGATCCATTCGGGCATGCCTTCCCCCTTTTTTGCGGAGAGTCGCGTGATTGTCATTCCGGGGCGGACGGACTGGATGCTGCGCTCGGCCTCCTCCCAGTCGAATTCGGCCGCTTCGGCGAGGTCGCTCTTGGTGATGATGGCGATGTCGGCGGAATTGAAGATCGTCGGGTACTTGCGCGGCTTGTCCTCCCCTTCTGTGACCGAAAGGGCGACGGCGCGGACGTTTTCGCCGAGGTCGTAGCTGGAGGGGCAGACGAGATTGCCGACGTTTTCGATGAAGAGGAAATCAGGAGCCGAGGGCGGCCAGTGATCGAGCGCGTCATTCACCATTTCGGCGTCGAGGTGGCAGACCGTGCCGGTCGTGATCTGTTTCACCGGAGCGCCGCTTCTGGCGAGGCGGGCGGCGTCGTTGTCGGTGGCCAGATCGCCGACGAGGGCGGCGACGCGGTGCGTCTTCCCGAGCTCTGTCAGCGTCTTTTCGAGCAGTGTTGTTTTTCCGGAGCCGGGGCTCGAGACGAGGCTGACGACGAAAACGCCGTCGCGGCGGTAGCGCTCGCGCAACGCGCGCGCCAGGACGTCATTTTTCTTCATGACGTTCCGCCGTACTTCAACCAGGCGCGGCTCGGAGCTCATCAGACGACTTCCATTGCGAAGATCTGAAGGTCCCTTCCTTGTGCAATGCCGGCGGCAGGCGTATCGCAAGTCGCGCATTCGAGCCGCCACAAGGAATGAGGAGAACGCGGCTCATGACAGACGGGGCACTGAACGAGCAC
>DATLVW010000397.1:0-5459 GCA_035577085.1 Thermoanaerobaculia bacterium | reverse complement strand
TTCGTCACCTGCTGCGGCTTCGAGCCGTCGCGGTTCATGATCCAGATGTTGTCGCCGCCGGCGCGGTCGCTCGTGTACGCGATCCACTTTCCGTTCGGCGAGTAACGCGGCTGCATGTCCCAGGCGATACCAGTCGTGATCGACTTCGCTTCTCCGCCGGACATCGGAATGGTGTAGATGTCGCCGAGAAGATCGAAGGCGATCTCGTTGCCGTCCGGACTCACATCGAGCGACAGCCACGTCCCCTCGGTCACATCGATCGGAACGTCGTACTGCGGCCCCGGCGGGTTGTTGACGTCCCACTTTTTGTCTTCTTTCTTCTCGGCAGCGCCCTCGGCCGCGATCGGATTCGGCGATGGCTGCGTTGCAGCGGATGGCGCAGGCGCGTCTTTCTTCTGCGAATCCTGTTTCTGCTGCTCCTGCGCGACCGGGCGTGGCTCCTGCTCGCCCTTTTCCGGCTTTTTCGGCTCGGCTTTCTTGTCGGTTACCGGAGCAGGCGGCGGCGTTTGCGCTGCGAAGGAAGGGATTGCGACGAAAACGACGGTCAGCAGCACGGCCAGAATTCGTTTCATGATTCTCCTTACCAACTCCCGCGGCCGTTCAGAAACATGCAGTCGCCGTAGCTGTAGAAAAAGTACTGATTTCCGATAGCCTCGGCATACGCGCGGCGGATCGTCTCGATGCCGGCGAAGGCGGAGACTAGCATCAGCAGCGTCGACTCCGGCAGATGAAAGTTGGTCAACAATTTGTCAACGGCGCGGAAGCCGAAACCGGGGGTGATGAAGATCGATGTGGCCGCGCGGCCGGCAACAAAGTGCCCATCGCCGGCGCGAATCGCGCTTTCGAGTGTGCGCACCGAGGTGGTGCCGACGGCGACGATGGTGCGATGTTCATTGAGCGCTGCATTCAGCCGCGAAGCGGCATCGCTGCTAATCTCGTAGCGCTCCTCATCCATCACGTGCTCTGCGATGTCGTCGACCTTTACCGGCTTGAACGTACCAATGCCGACGTGCAGCGTGATTCGGACGATCTCGACTCCGCGGGCGGCGATGCGTTCGAGGATTTCGGGCGTGAAGTGAAGCCCGGCAGTCGGCGCAGCAATAGCGCCGCGCTCGGCGGCGTAGACAGTCTGGTAAGCGCTGCGATCTTCATCGCGAGGCGTTTCGCGTGCGATGTAGGGCGGAAGTGGTGGGATGCCGATGCGCTCGATCTCAGCATCGATATCACCGTCACTCTCGAACGCGATCGTGACGGTGCCCTCGTTTTTCGCGAGGACACGCGCTCGCAGGGTGTCACTGAAGACCAGTTCATCACCAACCTTCACGCGCTTGGCAGGTTTGCACCAGGCTTCCCAGATTTCTTGCACAGACAAGAGTGTCTGTGCCACATCATTCACTTCATGTGGCGAAGACAGGACCGAGGGCGCAAGAGGCGGAGAGCCATGTGGCACAGACACTCTTGTCTGTGCTTCAGTCAGCCTGCGAGTCAGCAGAATTTCGATGGGCCGCGACATTCCCGGTTTCGGCTTCGCAAAGAGCCGGGCAGGAATCACACGGGTGTCATTGATCACGAGGACATCGCCGGGTACGAGACGATCAGGAAAACTCGTGAACGCGTCGTGCTCAATGCGCGGCTCGGCACCAGCCTGCGGGGACACCACCATCATCCGTGAACGACCACGTTCGCGCGGCTCCTGCGCGATCAGGGATGAAGGAAGGTCGTAGGCGAAGTCGGTGCGGAGCATGGAAGTTGATTATTCACCGTTCCTCCCCCTTCGCGTCTTCGCGCCTTCGCGTGACACCCAATGCACGCATAGAATCCGCGTCGATGATCAAAGCCCGCGTCATCACCTGTTCCGATGCTGCGTCGCGCGGTGAGCGTGTCGACCGCTCCGGACCGGCCGTTCGTGAATTGCTGACCGCAAACGGATACGACGTCGATTCGATCGTCATCGTGTCCGACGACATCGAAACCATTGCTGGTGCGATCGAAGCCGCGACCGGTGACGGGATCCGTCTCGTCGTCACCACCGGCGGTACCGGAATCGCGGCGCGTGACGTCACTCCTGAGGCGACCATGTGGGTGTGCGAGAAAGTGATTCCGGGGTTCGGGGAGCTCATGCGTGCGGCTTCGCTGACGAAGACAGCGATGGCCCCGTTGTCGCGCGCGCAGGCGGCCACGCGCGGGTCGGCACTCATCGTGAACCTACCGGGAAGCGAGAGCGGCGCGAGGGAGAACCTGCAGGCAATCCTGCATCTCATTCCGCACGCGCTGCAACTACTCGAAGGGAAAACGGAACATCAATGACTGTCCAACCCGGACTGGAAGTACTTCTCGATGACCCGCGGCCGATCGCCGGCAAGAAGATCGGCCTCGTCACCAACCAGAGCGGCGTCACGGGCGATCTGCGCCATGTCGTCGATCTGCTCCATCGCGGCACTGGGTGGAAGCTCACCACGCTCTTCGGTCCCGAGCACGGCATCTGGGGCGAGGCGCAGGACATGGCGCACGTCGGGCACTCCGTCGATCCGATGACCGGTCTCACCGTTTATTCGCTCTACGGGGCGAGCGAGAACGATCTCGCGCCGCGGCAGGAACTGTTGCACGGACTGGACGCGCTCGTCATCGATCTGCAGGACATCGGCTCGCGCTACTACACCTTCATCTACACGATGGCGCTCTGTATGCGCGAAGCGGGGAAAGCCGGCGTACAGGTCGTCGTGCTCGATCGTCCCAATCCGATCGACGGCGTTCATCTCGAAGGCAACATCCGCGAAGACAAGTACTCCAGCTTTGTCGGCATGTTCGCGCTGCCGACGCGGCATGGCATGACCGCAGGTGAGCTGGCGCGTTACTTCAACAAGGTTTTCAAGCTCGATTGCGATCTCGTCGTCGTTCCGATGAAGGGATGGCAGCGCTCGATGTGGTGGGACGAGACCGGATTGCCGTGGGTCATTCCCTCCCCGAACATGCCGACCGTCGGAACCGCTACCGTCTATCCCGGCATGTGTCTGATCGAAGGGACCAACCTGAGCGAAGGACGGGGCACGACGCATCCATTCGAGCTCTTCGGCGCACCGTGGCTCGAGCCGTTCCAACTGGCGGAGAAGCTCAACGCAATCGGTCTGCCCGGAGTCCGCTTCCGTCCGCACTACTTCATGCCGACGTTCCAGAAGCACGCCGGCAAGGTCTGCGGCGGCGTCGAGCTTCATGTGACGAACCGCGCCATCTTCGAGCCCTTCCGCACCGGCCTCTGGTGCGTGAAAGTCGCCCGCGACATCGATCCCCAGCAGTTCGACTGGCGCCGCGAGACGTACGAGTTCGTCTCCGATCGTCTCGCCATCGACCTCCTCGCCGGCAGCGCGCGCTACCGCGAGCTCGTCGAGAGCGGAGGAAACATCGAGGATTGGGGCGCCGAGTGGAAGGAGCCGCTGCGCGAGTTCGCGAAGACGCGCGAGGAGTTCCTGCTGTACTGATGCATGCTCGACATTCTTTACGAAGATGACGCTCTCCTCTTCGTCAACAAACCTGCCGGCATCGTCGTACAGCGCGGGTATGACGCGGAGGAGCCGGTCCTTCTCGACATCGCGGCGGCGTACGCCGGGACCATCTTTCTCATGCAGCGGCTCGACCGCGGAACGAGCGGCGTGATGTTCTTCTCCAAGCTCGCGTCCATCAACGCCAATCTCACCCGGCAGTTCGAAGGGAAGCGCATCCGCAAACGCTACCTCGCGCTTTGCGAAGGTGAGCTCGGCGAACGGCAGACAATCGATGCGCCGCTGATTCGTATCGGGCCGATCTCATTCGGTGCCGGCGACGGCGGCAAGCGCGCCATCACCATCGTCACGCCGGTTCGCTCCACGAGAACCGGCTCATTCGTAGCCGTCGATCTCCTCACCGGCCGCACGCACCAGATCCGGGTCCATCTCGCCGCGATCGGGCATCCGCTCATCGGCGACTGGCTGTACGGGCAGCGCAACGATGTCCGGCCGATGCTCCATGCCAGGGAGCTTTCGATGACGCATCCACTGACGAATGAGCCACTTCGGGTCGAAGCACCCCTTCCGGATGACTTTCGCAACACCGCCTCGGAGCGCGGCATCGTGTCCCGCGGCGAGGACATAATGACCCTTGACGGGTGCAGCTAACTTATTGAATCTGTTAGAATAATGCCTTACCACAGGCCGTTACAGCAGGCATTGGAGAACACGATGAGACTCTCGACAAAGATGGCGTTGCTGCTTCTGTTCGTGCCGCTCGTCGCGTCGGCCCAGTACCGGGATCTCGACGTGGCGCTCTCGAACCTGACGCGCGGATTCGGCAGCGGCGATCCGCAGGCAATCGTGGCCGGCATGGCCGCGGGAGATCAGGTGATGCTCCAGTTCCCCGGCCTCATCGAGCAGAACGGTTTCTTCGGCCGCGATCAGGCGGCGTATCTCCTCGATGGTCTATTCGGCAAAGTCCACCCCTCGGCATTCGAGCAGCAGAACGCGAAGAAAGTGAGCGCCGAAGCGCAGTACCACATCACCGGCACGTGGACGATCCAGAACGCGGGAAAACCGGAGACGCGCGAGCTGTACATTACTCTGCATAGCAAGGATGGTCTCTGGTCGGTGGTTTCGATCCGCTCGGCGGGGAAGTGATTGCTCTCAAAGGCATAACCACAGAGACACAGAGAAACCTCTGTGATCTTTGCGTCTCTGTGGTTCATTGATTCTTCATCACCATGCGGCACGCAACCCGGGTAGCCAGGACGACCGCTGCGCGCGCCGCGGCGGTCTTTCTTTTGCTCGCTGGGGTCGCCTGGCTCACGACTCACCTGATCGTCTCGGGGATCGAAGCGGAGTTCAGCGCTCGTTCTTCGCGGCACCTCGAGCGCGAAGTGCAGCGCGTACGGAGCGAGATCGCGGCTACCGAGTCGAAGCTCGATGCCGCCGTCGGCCGCGTTGCCAAGAAACTGAAGGTGCAGCCGGCGGCAACCCGTGATGCGATGTTTGCGATGCTCCACGGCGAAGCCACCGGCGTCCGCCAGGGAATCCGCATCGTCGCTCCGAACGGAGAAGCGCTGGCATGGTGGGGCGAAGACCTTCGCACGCCGGGCGTGACCGCCTTCGAGTTCGACGCCACGAACCTCTACATCGTCCGTTCGCAACCTCTCCCGAATCCCGCTGTCTCCGTCCAGGCGTTCGAGCGCGTCCCCAATCAACCCAAATCGCGCTCGCTCTTCGATCTTGACGACGATTGGGTCGTCGGAACGATGTTTCACGCGGGCGTTCTGCGGCAGGAACCAGGATCGCTGCGCTTCGTTCTGGAGCGTCGTCCGTCGGCGACGCTCTGGATCGACGTCGTTCCACGCGCGAAACCCGACGTCATCCAAAGCGTCCGCGCCCTCGGCAACGGCATCGCCGCGATTCTGCTCGCACTTAGCGCGTTGGCAGTGTTGTGGGGGGTGGGGAGTG
>DATLVW010000396.1:0-4149 GCA_035577085.1 Thermoanaerobaculia bacterium | reverse complement strand
CGCACGACCAGCACCGTCGACGACATCGCCGTAATCACCGGCCTCGGCACCCGCACGACCTTCTACCGCCTCTTCGCCGACCAATTCGGAATGACCCCGGAAGAGTACCGGCGAAAGTAAAAGTCAAAAAACGGGACTCGCACTTGACAGTGCCGCAGTGTATCGTGCCAAGGTTATCAGGACATTAACGCGGCTTTATTGACAGTCTTCTCGATCGCAACCGCTGTCCGGGCCTTTCAATAGCGGTATATGGAGATTGGCGATGCGGCATTCGCTGAACATCACGCTCCTACTGACGTCCTGCCTTTTGGTCTCGCCGCTCATCGCTGGTGGCCCACCCGTGATCGGTAGCATTTCGCTGAAACGCGAAACGTTCAACCCGAAAGCCGGGGACGCGGTCGATCTCGCCGTCCGGCGAGTCCCCACCGCCACCGCTGCTGGGCGCCCAATTCGGTCGGTCAATGTCGATCGGCAGTCTCTGAATGTTGCTGCAGCGGAGGGCGCCACCGTCAGGATCGACTTTGGTCAGGCAGGACGGGCCTCGGTCGTTATCGTCGACCGCGACGGCTACCCTGTCCGCGCTCTCCTCGGTGCTCAGCCCGCAAGCGGCTCAGTCACGCTTCATTGGGATGGCCGCGACGACAGCGGCCGATTTGTCGCTGATGAGGCGTATTCGCTCAAGATCGACTGGCGCGGTCCTGAGGGAACAGACACGTACTTTCCGGCGAATGAGCCTGCGGCGATGAGCGCCATCGAAGCACGTTCGTACGACCGGCGGACGGCAACGCTTGTCTATAGCCTTCCTCGCGCGTCGCGCGTTCACATCCAGGCCGGAACCGCGGCCGTGGATCCGAAGACGAAGAAGCCGGTCGGGCCGGTCATGAAGACCCTCGTCAATCGCGAACCGCGAGTGAGTGGAACGATCGCCGAGCATTGGAATGGATATGACGAGAGTGCCAGCATCTTCGTGCCGGACCTCAAGGATTTCGTCGTTGCCATCGCCGCGACGCCGCTGCCGGAGAACTCAATCGTCACATTCGGTAACCGGCAGCGTCGGTTTGTCGACACGCTGAGCCTGCGCCAAGGACCTTCGCTGTTCACGGACCGTCGGCACCAAACGCACCACACTGGGCTCAGCACTCCCGACGATGTCTCGCCAGCACTTGTGATCGAGCCGCTGAATGCGGCGTGGTCGGCGACCGAGCGCGCGTGGATTATGAACGGAACCCGGGCGCTCCGGCTGCGACTCAGGGTAGAAGGACCGACCGCCGGCGCTTTTCGGCGACACCCGGCGACGGTTGAGCTCTTTGTCAACGGGCAGCGCATCGGCAGTCCATCGCGGAAGACGAGCGATGTTGTCGAAATCCCACTCCATCCAGGCGGAAACCTCTCGCGTGTCTCCATCAACTGGAACAGCGATTGGGGGCCGGTTGCGGCGAACACCATTCAGGTCCGCGTTGACGGACCTGCGCCCGCCGCAGGAGGTGGGAAATGACACGACCGGCTGTCGCCGGCAAGGACGAGAAACGCAACGTCGTTGGCATACGGGGAGTGCGCGCTTGGGCGGTTGTTGCTGTCATCGTGTCGGCGACCGCGGCGGGCTATGCCCAGACGTTCACGATCACGCCCTCGCAGGTGTACGTGGTTGAGTGTCAGGAGACATTCGTCACACTGAGCGGCAGCAATCTAACCGGCGCATCATCGACGCTCGTCGACTTCGCGGGCAACAGTCAGGTTTTCGAGCTCGCGCCGAACACCGCCACGCCTACCCAGCTCGAGGTGTGGATTCCGATGGCCGTTGCCACGACACTTGGCCAGTACTCCGTCACGGTGAAGACGACCGATATGAATGGTGCAACGACCACCATCGGGCCTGCCGTTCTGAGCGTGATCGCCCGCGACGGCGTTGCGCCGGTACCTTCTCTCCCTGAGGTGGTCGTCGCCGATGCGACGTCGTCGTCCGGGGCGTTCGTCACCTTCGATGTACAGGGCGCGAGCTGCGACCACGGATCCGGCGCGCTGTTCCCGATCGGCACGACGACCGTTACCTGCTCGGTCACGAACGGCTTCGGCACCGGAACCAATTCCTTTTCCGTGGTCGTGAACCCGCTGTCCGGAGCTCCGCCGATTCTGGGGATCCCCGAGATCGTGGTCGCGGAGGGAACTTCGCCCTCAGGAGCCACTGTTTCGTTCGATCCTGCCGGCGCAACCTGCGATCACGCTTCCGGTTCGCTCTTTCCAATGGGCGATACCACCGTGAACTGCACGCAAACCAACAGCTTCGGTACTTCGACAGGCAAGTTCCTCGTCGTCGTGACCGACACCATCCGCCCGGTTCTCTCGCTTCCCTCGAACATCAGCACGGGAAACAGCGTAGTCACCTACACAGCCACGGCCTCGGACGCCATCGACGGCGCGATTACACCGCTGTGCAGTCCTGCCTCCGGCTCGACGTTCCCAAATGGCTCGACGGTCGTGCAATGCATGGCGACCGACTCGCACGCGAACTCGGTCTCGGGAAGCTTCACCGTCACGGTGACTCCTCCGGCGCTCTCGGATTTCACGGCATCGCAGAACGTCTATCAACTGAACCCGGCCGCAGCGGGGTCGGTCACGTACACCTCGAATGTCCCGCTCACGCTCACGGAGACGCTCACGATCCGATCGGAGGCGACCGGTGCCACGGTGAGAACAATCGTGAACGCCGTGCGGACGGCCGGGAGCTATCAGGACGTCTGGAACGGTACGAATGACGGCGGCCAGCTCGTACCTGACGGCGCATACCGCTACTTTGTCACGGTATCGGCGAATGGCTCTACTGTGACCTGGGACGATGGAACGCACTTTGCCGGAACCACCCAAACGCAGCTCCCGTATCCGAAGTGCCGCAATGCCTCCGGCGAGCTGGTGGACTGCGGTGATGCCAGTATCACCTTCGACCCTTACACGAACATGCCGCTTCGGATCAACTACTGCGTCGGAGATGGAGATCCTCCGGCGTGCAGCGGAACCACGCCCTACCTCGTTACCATCAAGGCCACCAATCTTGGTGAGACGGATGCGAGCTGTACATCGGATTGCCTGTTGAGCGCCTACCAGTCCAGTGGCGCGCACGAAATGGCGTGGTATGGATCGAACCGCGACGGGACGTTCATCGGCGGCGCGCCCGGGCTGACGGTCATCCGGCGCAACGATATCTGGCCGCGGAATCTGACGCTCGTTTACGGCACAGCGCCCGCCGTCTCCAACTTCACGATCTCGTCGCCGATATTCAATCCGGCGGCAGCTCCGAACGTGACGAGCGGCGAGACCTTCGGCATCACTGTAGCGACATTCCAGGGACGCTCGGTGACCGTGACCGGCCAGTTCAAGAACCTCTCGTACGGTTCCGTCTTGCGGACACTCACGACGTCGTCGCAGCAGCCCGGCCAGGTGACGCTAACCTGGAACGGCCGGGCCGACAATGGCGCATGGGTAGCGCCGGGTTTGTACGAAGCAACAATCACTGTCACTGACTCCGCCGGCGCCTCGGCGATTCTGAAACCTCTCATCACGGTGCGCTATGAGTGAGAAACCGATGATCCTTCGATTTGCTCGCGTATTCGCCTCGGCAGTGTTATTGATGCTCATTGCCGCTCCACTCTTCGCAACGTTTTGCGTACCGCCGGGAACTCCCGCCCAGCCCCCTCCGCCCGATCCGACGCTTCCGGTGTGCGAGCCGGCGGCGTGTCACAGTTGCTCGACATCGCCCTGCTACGCTAAGTCGGGCACTTACGTGAACGATTTCACCGACCTGCAGATACCAACTGCGGGCATGTACTCGCTCACGGTCTCTCGGCGTTACGACAGCAGTCGCCCCGCGGATGGCCCGCTGGGCGTCGGATGGTCGTCGAGCCTTACGGCACACCTGTACTATGCGACGTATCTGGTGTCGGCGCCGAGCACCTATTCGTACGAAGCCGACGTCGTTATGCCTGACGGAGTCATCTATCGCTTCACAACCAACGGTAGCGCGTTCACGCCGCCGTCGGGGCGTTACGACACGCTAGTCCGAAATGCCGACGAAACGTACTCCTTGACGTTGCAGCACACGCGCTCGGTCTATCGCTTCAACACGGACGGTTCGCTCGCGTCGCTCACCGACGATTA
>DATLVW010000395.1:0-7375 GCA_035577085.1 Thermoanaerobaculia bacterium | reverse complement strand
CTGATCGCTGAAGCCGCTGGCCAGAGCGATCTCGGCGATCGGTGTACGCGTCGACGCGAGCATCGTGGCGGCCCTTCGGATGCGATGCAGCCTCGCAAACTCAGCCGGTGTGCATCCGTGCGCACGTAGAAACGTGCGCGTGAGATGGGTCCTGTGAACGCCGAGGTCTCGCGCCAGGTCCGCAATTGCGACTGGCGTCTCGTACTCCTCACACAGTCGCTCGGTGGCCGTGCCGAGCCAGCGAGGGGCGACGAAGCGCCCGCGACGGTTCATCCCTGCGAACAGTGCAACGCATAGAGATTCGGCAATCGCCGGTGAATCATCGCTCCACCATTCGCATTCGTGCATGAGCCGGATGACGATCGCGTGCAGTCCGACGTTCTCGATCCGGTGAGCAACGCCGGGCGGCGGTTCGATGTCGCAGAACGCCGCAGAGTCCGCCGAAACCGCGAAGAAGCGTCCTGACGATGACTCGAAGCGGTCGCGATGAACGGTGTTGGGCGGGTTGTAGATCAGTGGCGACGCCCGGTCCGCTCCTGCGGCAGCAGTCACAAAGCGGCCGCCCGCGATGAACATGAAGTGAGCCGCGACGTGCAGATGCTCCCGAACATCGTCGCCGACCGGAGTAGCCAGCCAGTGGCCGAATGAGAAGCCCGCATGTTGGCGGAAGAGGCGCGGCGTGCCGACGAAGGCGTCGCCTGCAAGCCTGTGTTCCCGCGTTCCAGCGACCGCCGTCTCCATTCCGACATCATACGACGCACTTCGTAGTTAGCCGACCGTGATAGCGAAGCTCCGTCAGCATGCAGTGGTATCTTCGCGGCGATGAGCCAGGAGCGGCTCGAGGCCAGCCTCGATATCGACCGGCGGTCCGCGCGAGAGATCGTGCAGATCATCCAGGAACAGGATGCGCTGGTCGCCGCTGCTGTGGCGGCCGAGGGTGATCGCATTGCACATGCGGTCGATCAGATCGCCGACCGGCTCTCGCATGGCGGGCGTCTCTTCTATGTCGGCGCAGGAACGAGCGGGCGCATCGCCATGCTCGATGCGTCCGAACTTCCGCCGACGTATGGCATCGACGCCTCGCTCGTCAGCGTAATCATGGCCGGAGGCGAGCGCGCATTTCTGCACGCTGTTGAAGGTGCCGAGGACGATGAAGATGCGGCAATCGAAGCGGTGAATGCGGCTGTGACAGCGGAAGATGCCGTCGTCGGAATCGCCGCATCGGGGACAACGCCGTACACCGTAGCGGCCATCCGGCGCGCGAACATGCTGGGTGCGCTCACGGTCGGAATTACATCGAATCCGAGCTCTCCTCTGGCCAGCGAGGCGGACATCGCCATCGCGCCGCAGACCGGGCCGGAAGTGATCATGGGCTCGACGCGAATGAAGAGCGGTACCACGCAAAAGCTCGTCCTCAACACGCTCTCCACCGGCGTGATGATTCTCCTCGGCAGGGTTCACTCCAACCTGATGATCGACATGCCGGCAACGAATGAAAAGCTGCGCAGCCGGGCCGTGCGGATGGTCGAGCTCGCGGCGGGCGTGAACCGTCCGGCTGCCGTGCAGGCAATGCGTGACGCTGGCGGCAACGTCAAGCTGGCGTCGGTGATGGCTGGTAAACGGCTTTCGCTCGAAGAGGCGAAAGCGATCCTCGCCGCGAACGGCGGCAATCTGCGGAAAGTTCTCGAATCGTGAATCGCGTCGAGCGCCTCATCAAGATCGCCGGAAAGAAGGCGCGAGTCGTGATCGGCTTGATGTCGGGCACATCCGTCGACGCCATCGACGCCGTGCTCGTGCGCATCGACGGTAACGCGCGCGACGGAGCGCGTATCGAGAAGCTGCGATTCGCCAGTTTCGAGTTCCCCGAGGAGATTCAACATCGCATCAAGCTCCTGTTCGAACGCGAACGCGATCGGAAGCTGACCGATCCCGACACCGGCGAGCATCCGGCACTCTGGACCATCGAAGAGATCTGCCATCTCGACTTCGTCCTCGGCGAACTGTTCGCCAGCGCGGCGAACCGCCTGATCGCCGATGCGGGGTTGACGAATGACGACATCGATCTCATCGCCGCCGCCGGTCAGACGATCTGGCATCGTCCGCGTCCGGCCGCGGAGCCGTCGACCGGCTCGCTGCCCTGGCTCGATCAGCCGGTCACGACCCGCTCGACGCTGGCAATCGGTCAGGCCGCGGTCATCGCCGAGCGCACGGGCATCATCACGATCGGCGATCTGCGCGTCCGCGACGTCGCCGCCGGTGGTCATGGCGCGCCGCTCGTCGCCTATTTCGATTGGGGCCAGTTGCGCCATCCAAAGCTCGCACGGGCCATGCAGAACATCGGCGGGATCGCGAACGTCACCTACATTCCGCCTGGCGCGGCGCTCGATGAGGTGATTGCGTTCGATACCGGTCCCGGCAACATGGTCATCGATTCGCTCATGTACATCGTGTCCAACGGGAACGAGACATTCGATCGCGACGGCGCTGCCGCGGCGCGCGGCCATGTCCGCGAGGACATTCTGGCGTGGTGCATGTCCGACCCCTATTTCCAGCTCGCGCCGCCGAAGACGACAGGGCGGGAGCGCTTCGGAAGACAATTTGCGGCGCGCATGGCCGCCCGTTTTGACGGCGTCGAGGCGGATGATCTGATCGCCACCGCCACGGCGTTCACGGCAGAGAGCATTGCGCACGCGTATCGGGAGTTCATCGGCAGGCCGGTGGATGAGATGATCGTGGCGGGTGGTGGTGCAAGGAATCCGACGCTGCTTCGCATGCTGCGCGAGCGGCTGCCGGGAACCGACGTCAGGATCTACGAGTTCCTCCAGGAAAAAGAAGCGATGGCCATGGCCTTGATCGCCAGCGATACGATTTCCGGACTCGACACGAACGTCGCCTCTCTCACGGGCGGGCACGCCACGGTTCTCGGCAAAATCTGCTTATGAGTCGTCTATGAGTCATCGTAGTATTTTCGGACGTGCCTTTGTGGCCGGTGAGCTGCGCGATGGCGTGTTGATCACCATCGCCGACCAGCAGATCATCGATGTTCGCGACGCCGTACACGCACCGTCCGGCAGTTACGCAGCGGACGGAGTCATCGTTCCCGGGTTCGTCGACGTCCACGTGCATGGCGGTGCCGGGGCCGACTTCATGGACGCGTCCGCGGACGCTGTAGCGGCCGTGACACGTTTTCACGCCGGCGAGGGGACGACGTCGCTGGCGGCGACGACGCTTTCGGCATCACGCGAGCACCTGCACCAGGCGGTGGCGGCGATTGCGCGCGCATCACGCGCAGGCGCCTTTGGCGCGCAGATCTGCGGCATTCATCTCGAGGGTCCGTACATCAGCATCGCGCGCGCAGGAGCGCAGGACGTTGCATCGATCCGGCCCGCCGATATCGTGGAGCTCTCTGCGTTGTTGGCCGAGGCGCCGCATTTGCGGTGGATGATGACCGTGGCGCCGGAGATTGACGGCGTCCGCGCGCTGATCGAGCACTTCCGCGACCGTATCCTCTTCTCGATCGGCCACACCGCGGCCGACTATGCCGGCTGTGTTGCCGCGCTCGAATGGGGCGCGTCGCATTTCACGCATCTCTTCAATGCGATGACCGGCCTCGATCATCGCCGTCCAGGTGCGGTCGGGGCGGCACTCACATCCGTTGAGGCGACGGCAGAGCTGATCGCTGACGGCGTGCATGTCCACCCTGCGGTTCTGCGGATGGCCGCGCTGACGATGCCGCATCGCGTCGCATTGATCACCGATGCCGTACGCGCGTGCGGGATGCCGGACGGGAAGTACAAGCTTTACGAGCACGACATCACGGTCGCTGACGGCGCGGCACGACTGAACGACGGGACCCTCGCGGGCAGCGTTCTCACGATGCGTCAGGCGGTGCAGAACATGGTGGAGCTGGCCGGCTTGCCGCTGGAGCTCGTGATTCCGCTGGCGGCCGAAGTCCCTGCGCGAATTCTGGGAGTTGCCGACCGCAAGGGAAAGATTGCACCCGGCTACGACGCCGATCTGGTCGTGCTCACCGAGCGTTTCGAGGTGTCGGCAACGTACTTGCGAGGGGAGATTCTGCTGTCTTCGTGACCGTCTTTCGGCGGCTCAAGAAGACCGAATCCAACATGAACTGGGAAACGCTCACCGACTACGACGCCCTTTCCGACTACGCCGCGAAGATTCTTCTCGCCGCCATCCGCTCCGATCCGCGCATCGTCCTCGGGCTGCCGACCGGCCGCACGCCGGTCCGCATGTACGAGCGCGTTGTCGGCGCATGCAGCCGCGAGTACTACTGCTTCCGCGATGCCGTGACGTTCAATCTCGACGAGTACGTCGGGATCGAGCCGAGCCATCCCGGCAGCTATTGCACCTTCATGAAGCGCCACCTTTTCGACTTCATCGACGTCGATCCGGCCAACGCGCACATCCCGAACGGTGTGGCGCCGGACCTGAGCGCCGAGTGTTCGCGCTACGAGAAAGCGATCGCTAATGCCGGAGGCCTCGGCCTCACCTTTCTCGGCCTCGGCGCCAACGGCCACATCGCTTTCAACGAGCCGGGAACAGCGTTCGACTCGCGAACCAGGGTCGTGGCGCTTACGGAATCAACGCGGGTTGCCAACGAGTCTCTCTTCCCCGAGGGCAACGTGCCGGCGCAGGCCATCACGATGGGCATCGCCACGATTCTCGCG
This sequence comes from Thermoanaerobaculia bacterium, assembly GCA_035577085.1. Classification (GTDB taxonomy): domain Bacteria; phylum Acidobacteriota; class Thermoanaerobaculia; order Gp7-AA8; family Gp7-AA8; genus JADGNZ01. Next base: position 2,687 of record DATLVW010000395.1, on the reverse strand, counting down.
TCCAAGTCGATCGTGCTGCTGGCCAGCGGCCCGAGGAAGCGAGGAGCGATCGAACGTCTGCGCTCAGGAGAGATCAGCGAGCAGTTCCCGGCGAGCGCGTTGTGGCAGCATCCAGACGTTACGGTTTTGGTCGCGTAGGTCTCGGGAACGCTCCGCAACACACCTCCTCCCCAGGGTGTTGGACATGCTCTCCAGACGTCATCAATATTGGCATGCACGACAACCGGCCATTTCAGGGGCTTTCGGACCATATGTTCCGTAAGGAAACGCGCATTGGCGCGCTCATGGAACATGGAACAGTTCCCAGCAAACGTAGAGGGAGCGCTCTTCATGAGCACTAAAGTGCACTTCGTACGATCCCCGGTCACGCGCTTTCCTCCAACCCGGCATTGTTCTCGCTCTTGCGTCCGCATCAATGGCTGCACTGGCTAACGATGCACCTGTCCGGCGACCGATTCTCGGGATTCTCTCGATCCTGCTCCTCTTCATTCTCTACAGGATCTTCGCGGTCTACACGGTTCGCTCCGGGGAGTGCCGGCCGAAGCCGGTCGATCCCAACGTCCGCATCCTCACGCGCGACGAGGCAGGGCGGCTTGTCTCCTTCCCCGAGCGGATTGGCTTTCCGCAGCAGCAACAACCGCTCGTCGTCATGACCTACAACATCGAAGGGCACGATGAGCTGTACGACACCGACCATGCCGCGAAGATCGCCGCCACGATCAAGGAATTCAAGCCTGACATCGTCGGACTGCAGGAAGTGCACGATCACACCTGGCAGGTGCGTTTTCGCAATCAGTTCGAGGAGATCCGGAAGCTGACGGGCATGAACGGCTACTTCGGCCGCAGCTACCGCAGTCTCGGCGGCGATTTCGGCAATGCGATTCTGACCCGAGGCGAGATCGTCTCCGCGGTCGTTCATCCACTGCCGAGCGTCGGAGAGCCACGCAGTGTGATCGAGTCGGTGATCCGCATCGACGGGGCAACGATCAACGTGTATGTAGCGCACCTTACTGCGTGGGCGCGGTTCAATTCGGTGTCCCGAGGAGTGCAGCTCGAGTGTCTGGCGAAGCATGTCCGCACGAGCCGGTTCCCGTACCTGTTGCTCGGCGATTTCAACGCTCCGCCTGAGACCGCGGAAGTCACGAAGTTCGAGAAGGAAGACGCCGCCCAACTTTGCGGGCCGGAGATCAAGCTCACCCATCCCTTCCTTGGGCAGCGGATCGACTACATCTTTGCCGACTGGGGTTGGCGCGTCGCCAGTACGCGCGCTCCTGCTACCGGCGCGTCCGATCACTACCCCGTCATCACCGAGCTTTACTGGAGCAGGAATTGATCAAGAGAAAGTGGATCGAAAAAACCAAGCGGGGTTCGCACGTCATTCGCGTGCCGCTCATCGTGTTCGCGGCGCTCCTCCTCGCCGTGATCGGGCTGACGATCATGCTCTGGTCCGCGGAGCGGGGGACGGACCCGCGCCTGAACGTCAAGAACGATGGCGACTTTTCTACGCTCCTGCCATCGATCGTCGGCCTTACACAATCGAATCTCGAGCCCGGCAATCACATGCAACTGCTCGAGAACGGCGATCAGTTCTTTCCGCTGCTGCTGCGCGACATCGCCGGGGCAAAAGAGAGCGTCCATGTCGAGTCGTACATCTGGTGGAAGGGAGCGATCTGCGAGCAGATCGCCAACGCGCTGGCGTCGAAGGCGCGGCAGGGCGTCGAAGTCCGCTTGCTCATCGATGCCTCGGGCGGCCACAAAATGGACAAGGATCTGGAGAAGCTGATGCTCGATGCCGGCGTCCGCTTCGTTCGCTTTCATCAGCTTTCCCTCGCCAACCTCGGGCGCATGAATAACCGCGACCATCGCAAGGAAGCGATCATCGATGGCCGGATCGGCTACATCGGCGGCTACGGATTCGCCGAGCAGTGGACCGGACATGCGCAGGATAAGGATCACTGGCGCGACGCCGGGCTTCGCGTCGAAGGTCCGATCGTGGGCCGGCTTCAGGCGGCCTTCGCCGAGAACTGGATCGAGGAGACCGGCGAGATCATGGCGGGCGAGAAGTATTTTCCACACCTTGCCGCCGCCGGCTCAACGAAAGCGCATCTGGCGTACGCGTCGCCAACCGGTGGCGTCTCATCGGTGCAGGTGCTGTACTACCTCGCCATCAAAGCCGCCCACCACGAGATCATCATCCAGAATCCCTACATGCTGCCGGACGACGAATCGGTGGCGGCCTTCGGCGAAGCAGTCAAGCGCGGCGTCGATGTCCGCATCATGGTGCCGGCGACGACATCGACGGATAGCCCAGTCGTCCAGCACGCCAGCCATCACCTCTTCGGGCGCCTGCTGAAAGCCGGCGTCAAGATCTTCGAATACAAGAAGACGCTGCTGCATCAGAAAGTGATCATCGTCGACGGCATCTGGTCGTGTATCGGATCGACGAATTTCGACCGCCGCGCCCTGCAGCTCAACGACGAAGTGAGCATGGGCGTCCTCGATCCCGCGCTGGCAACGCAACTGAAGGCGGTCTTCGAAAACGACATGCGGTTCGCCGAGCAGCGGCACTTCGACGAGTGGGACCATCGCGGAATCTGGCACAAGGCCGAGGATGGCCTGGCGTATCTGGCGAGCTCGCAGTTTTAGCGGGTAGCGGTGGATTAGGAGCGGGCAATTAGTTTTGAGAG
>DATLVW010000394.1:0-2655 GCA_035577085.1 Thermoanaerobaculia bacterium | reverse complement strand
TTTCGGGGTAACCCGCCATTGGCCTGCAGAAGACCTTCCTCAGCCAGCGCAGCGCGCACGGTTGATTTGAGGCGTAACCCGGTCAGAGACCGCGTCGTTGCCATCTCGGCTCGAATGACGACATGCCCGTCGGTCGGTGTTGAGATCGTGGGGTGTTTCTTGCTCCTGTTATTGAGTCGTTTCGCGTTCAGGACGATGAGCTCGCCGGGGATGTCATGCCGTTTCCTTGTGGCAAAGAAGAGGGCTGGCAGGATGCTCTCGGACCAATCCAAAAGGCGCGTCGGCAAGAGGTAATGTTCCATCAGACATAGCCAGTCGAAGGCGGACTGATAGAGGCGCTGATGAAGGGGTACTCTCAGCCGCAGGTGCTCGTAGACGTTCGTTTCGTCCCACGTTCCCTTTTCGATCTCGGGAGTCTTAGGGTCTTTTCGCAAGGCGGCGTCGATTGCGAGCTCGCCCCGAAACGCGCCGGGCTCCAGTTTCAGTCCGGGTTGCCAGTGACCACGAAACCACAGCCCGAAAGGGAATGTGTGCCCGGGCCACATGTCACAGTCGAAGAAATGTTCTTCCAGCCATTTCAGTATGCACAGCGCGCCACCGACGGTTGTGATGGATTCGGGTGGGTCGGGACTGATCGATCCTGTTCGGGGGCAGCTGTGCATCAGGAAGGAATAATAGCACAAGCAAGCTGAGCATTGGGGATTGGAGGCACTGTATTGAAAACCCGCTGCTCTCCGTGTCGTGATCGGTCGCTCAAGCTCGATCGGTTTGAAAGTCGATAAGTTATTCGAGCGAGAGCAACAAATCCTCTAATATGAGGAGATGAACCGCCCTTCCACGAAACATCACGTTGCGGTCATTGGCGGCGGAGTGTCGGGCCTCACAACCGCGATCGTTCTTACCGAGCGAGGGCATCACGTCGAGCTCTTCGCAGGAAGTGTAGGCATGGCTACGACGTCGGGAAAAGCGGCGGCCATCTGGTTCCCGCACCATATCGGTGATCCGAATGACGAGGTGTCGAAATCCGCCGTGAAGGAATGGGCGGAGACGACGTACGATCGCCTAGAAGGCCTCATTCCAGAGAACGGACGCCCGGACGCGAGCATCGGTATCTCGATGGTCGAGTTTCGAGTCGTCAGCAGAAACGAGCTGCCGGAGAGCGAACGGCCCTGGGCGCCGTCCAGGGATTTGAAACCGGAGGATCTGCCGCAGGGGCGTTGTTTCGGGTACGGCATCGACGTCCCGCTCATCGAGACGCCCGTCTATCTTCGGTATCTCGAGCGACGGCTCGAGTCCAAAGTTGGCGAGGAGTGCATTCATCGAGGAGTGAAGATCGGGGGGATCTCCGCGATTGATGACAGGTTTTCAATCGTCGTGAATTGCGCCGGGATCGACGGGCCCGACTTTTCGAGGATGGAGGATCCGACGGCGATGAATCCGGGCCGTGGCGTCGTGATCCTTGGCTGCACGGCAAAGCCCTACGCCATTCTCGACGCCGACGAGTACAAAAGCGGTAAGTTGATGTACATCGTCCCCCGGCGTCTGAGCGGCCGATGCGTGATTGGCGGGTCGGATACGAACGACAACACGCCGGCGCCGGACGCGAAGGAAATCGCGGAAATCGTCGAACGGTGCTCCGCGGCTGATTCCACACTGGAGGTCGAGGTCTCCAGCGCCGCCGTGGGACTACGTCCCGTGCGACCGAAGGGAGTCCGGTTGGAACGAGAGGATATCGATGGCCGTGCTGTGATTCATAACTACGGACACGGCGGCAGCGGCTTTACAGTCTCTTGGGGATGCGCCGAAGAGGTCGCGAGAATCGTGGCAGCGATCAGGGCGCCTGGAACCAACGTCTAAGTTTGATTGGTGGAGCTGAACGGGATCGAACCGATGACCTCCTGCGTGCGAAGCAGGCGCTCTCCCAGCTGAGCTACAGCCCCACGATGGTGGAAAGTATCGCTGCTAACGGCAGCTTGCCGGAGGAGAATTCCGGCGCGCGGATTATAGGGGCGGGTCCGGATCGGGGCAACCGGTTTTGTGCGAAACTTGGCGCATGAAGAAAATCATTGGGTCGCTCGCTGTGCTCGCCTGGGCTCTCTCCCTGACCGCGCAGACTTCCGCGAAGACGTCCGGTCAAACGCCTGCGTCTGCCACGCAGACGCCTGCGGCGCCCCCCGCCCAACCCTTTCCCCCGATCACCCAGTTGCCGACCGGGGCGACGCAGCTCGAGCCGAATGCGGGGTCGACCAGCTTCACGTTTGTCGTCGCGGGCGACAACCGGCCGGCGCATAGCGGGGATCCGTTGACGACGGCGATGCTCGATATGGTGACGCGGCTTTCGGCCAATCCGCCGGACTTTGTCGTCTGGAATGGCGATACGGTTTTCGGGAAGCAGGAGGTCGGCATCGCCGAGCAGTACTCGCAGTTCCTCGGCGCGCTCAAGCCGCTCACCGTGCCGGTATTCAATGCACCGGGCAATCACGAGATGGTCGTGCAGACGTTGGTTGCCTGCGGTACGGCCAGCGATCCGTGGAACGCCGAGCTACCTGACTTCAGCGCCTCGATGATGGCTGATTACGAGACCTCGATGGGACCGCCGTATGGGATGTTCCGCTACGGCAACGCCGCGTTCGTCATCATCAATACCGACGATGT
>DATLVW010000393.1:0-2109 GCA_035577085.1 Thermoanaerobaculia bacterium | reverse complement strand
GGACGCACGATTCAGCCGAGCGACGATGCCGGCGGCGGACGTGTGGTGATGCTGAGCGATACGCTGTGGCGGCGGCGGTTCGCGTCCGATCCGCGGATCGTCGGCGCCACCGTGGCGATCTCCGGAGAACCCTTCGAGATTATCGGCGTGGCGCCGGCCTCGTTCAGCGGTCCTCGCGGATGGCTGGTGGGCACGCAGTTCTGGATTCCACTCGGTACCGAGTCACGGTTGAAGGAGTCCCCCCGGACGGCGGCGCCGCGCGCCACAGCACGAGACGATCGACGGCTCACCGTCTTTGGCCGCCTCGCAACGGAGGTGACGATCGCCGCGGCATCGGCGGAAATGCAGACCGTCGCCGAGCGGCTCGACGAGTCTTTTCCGCCGCGATTCCGTGGCAAGGGCGTCGGCGCCACGGATCGCCCGTGGCGCGCAAAGACCATGGCGGCGATCTCCGACGACGAGGACTCCGCCGTGCGCCGGTTCGGGATGACGCTCGTGGCGCTCGTCGGGTTGGTGCTGGTCGTCGCCTGCACGAACCTCGGCAACCTCGTGCTCGCCCGCGGAAGTACACGGCTGCGCGAGCTCGCCGTGCGGCACGCCCTCGGCGCATCGAGGTGGCGGCTCGTGCGCGAACAGTGTCTCGAGAGCGTGATGCTGGCGGCCGGCGGCGCATTCGCGTCCTACGTCATGTTCGAGCTGTTGCGCGTCGTGATGGACACCGAGTTCAGCCTCGCCATGCCTTTCGGCGGCCGTACCACGCTGTCGTTTCATCCCGCGCTGAACGTGCCGGCGCTGACGATCGCGGTCTCGTCGCTCCTCATCGCGCTCGTCGTCTTCGGCCTCGAACCGGCGATTCAGCTGACGCGCACGCTCGACGTTCGCGGCGCGCTCGCCGGCGGATCGGCCGCCGGACCGCAGCGCGGCCGGCGCCAGCGGCTTCTCCTGCGGTGGCAGGTCGCCATCGCGGCCGGGTTCTTCATCATCGCCACCATGTTCGTGAAGTACTCGATCGCGGAGGCGCGCCATGATTCCGGCATCGACCTGGATCGAATCGGCGTCGCCGTTCTCAATTTCGACACGCCGGAGTGGAACGAGCCTCGCGCACGGCGCATCTTCGACCGGGTACTCGACGAGCTGCGGCGCCATCCGTCGGTCGAGGCGGCCTCACTGTCGAGTGGATTGCCCTTCGGCGTGCCCAGTACGCTGCGTCTGTCCATCTCACCACTGGAACAGACGAGCGCCGCGCGAATGGACCCGCAGGTGGTGACGACGATCGCCGGGGTCCCCTCGATGTTCCGAACGCTGGGGGTGGAGATCCTTCGTGGACGCGGTTTCGACGATCGCGACGGGCCGGCCGCGCCACGCGTCGTGGTCCTGAGCGAATTCACGGCACGGCAGATGTTCGGTACCGCCGACGTCGTCGGGCGGGAGATGGCGGTCGGCCAGACGCGGTCCCCGACGGCCACGATCGTCGGCGTTGCCGCCGATACGGACGTGGGCAGTATCTTCGCGGATCCGCGGCCACTGGCCTACGTGCCGCTGACGCAGCACTACCAGCCGCTCATCACGGTCGTCGCGCGGGCATCCGGATCGGTGACGAATGCGGTGGGCGCGATGCGCGAGGCCATCCGGCGTGCCGATCCGGACGTGGCGGTCGACACCATCGGGACGGGACGATCGGTGCTCGCCGGACCGTTTCAGGTCCTGCGCGGGCTCGGCATGACGGCGGTCGGCCTCGGCGCGATCACGCTGCTTCTCGCCATGGCGGGCCTCTACGGCATCCAGTCGCATATCATTGCAAACCGCACGCGGGAGATCGGCGTGCGGATGTCGTTGGGGGCCACCGCCGGACAGATCAAGCGCATGGTGCTCGTGGACGGCTATCGTCCTGTCCTCGACGGGCTCATCTTCGGGTTGTCGATTGGCCTCGTCGGCCGGGCGATCGCGCGCGCGTATCTCGAGCTGGACGTCGCCATCGTCGATCCGTGGATGCTGGTGGTGACGCCGATTCCGTTGATCTGTGCTGCGTTCTTTGCCTGCTACTTGCCGGCCCGCAGGGCCGCGGCGGTCGATCCCAACGTAGCGCTCCGCAGCGAATAGCCACGCCGG
>DATLVW010000392.1:0-7066 GCA_035577085.1 Thermoanaerobaculia bacterium | reverse complement strand
CGCCGCCGTCTCCCGATACTGGATCTCGTACAGCTTCCGGTACAGCCCTCCGTGCTGGATCAGCTCGTCGTGCGTGCCGCGCTCACGGATCTCGCCGTGGTGGAAGACGAGGATCGTATCGGCGGAGCGGATCGTGGAGAGGCGGTGGGCGATGACGATCGATGTCCGCCCCTCCATCAGCGTCTGGATCGCCTCCTGAATCAGCACCTCGGTCTCCGTATCGATCGATGAAGTGGCCTCGTCCAGCACGAGCACCGGCGGATTGAACGCCAGCGCGCGAGCGAAGGAGAGGAGTTGCTTCTCCCCCACCGATAACCCCGCGCCGCGCTCCCGTACCTCGGCTTCATAGCCTTCCGGAAGCCACTGGATGAAGCGGTCCGCCTGCACGCGAATCGCTGCCTCGCGCACTCTCTCCGGACCGATGTCGGGATTGCCGAGGGAGATGTTCTGGGCGATGTTGCCGGTGAAGAGGAAGAAGTCCTGCTGGACGATTGCGAAAAGAGAGCGCAACGACGCGATCGTGTACTTGCGGATGTCGACGCCGTTGATGAGGATCTCACCGCGCTGCGGTTCGTAGAAACGAAGGAGCAGCGCGGTCACCGTCGTCTTTCCCGCGCCAGTGTGGCCGACGAGCGCGACACGTTCGCCGCGCCTGACCGTGAACGAGACGTTTTGCAGCACCCAATCCGGCTCGTTGTAGGCGAACGAGACACTGCGGAACTCGAGCGACTCGAAGTGATCGACCTCGATCGTGGCGTCGTCGAGAATGCGGGGCGGCGTGTCGAGCAGCTTGAACACGCGCTCGCTCGCCGCCATCGCCGCCTGCAGGATGTTGTACTTTTCGGAGAGGTCGGAGATCGGCTCGTAGAACCGCTGGGCGTATTGAAAGAACGCCACCATCACGCCGATCGAAAGCGTTCCCTGAATCACCTGACCGCCGCCGTACCAGACGATGAGTGCGAGGCCGATAGTCTCGATGAGCTCCACGACCGGGTAGAAGACCGAGTAATAGAAAATCGCCTCGATGTTGGCGTCGCGATGCCGCGCGTTGAGTCCCTCGAACTTCTCCGCCTCGTCGGCTTCGCGGTTGAAGAGCTGCACCGTGGCCATGCCGGAGATGTGCTCCTGCAGGAAGGCGTTGATGGCGGCGATGCGCGCGCGCGTCTTGCGGTACGTGATGCGGGCGCCAGCACGGAACCACGCCGAGGCCAGGATGATGAGGGGGATGATGGAGAAAAGCACCAGCGCCATCCGCCAGTTCATCCAGAAGAGCATGCCGACGATCCCGGCCAGAACGAAGATGTCGCCGAAGATCGAGACGAAACCTGCGGTGAACATGTCGTTGAGCGCGTCGACGTCCGTCGTCACGCGCGTCATCAGCCGGCCTACTGGATTGCGGTCGAAGAACTGAATGTCCAGCTTCTGCAGGTGGCCGAAGATCTGTTTGCGGAGGTCGTACATGATGTACTGCCCCATCAGATTCATCAGCACCATCTGCGTGTAAAGCACGCCGAAACCGGCAATCAGCACCAGGAAGTAGAGAGCGCCGGCGACGTTGATACCGCTGAGCGGATCGAGCGCCAATCCATGCGCAAGCAGCCACGCTCCGATGCGCCGGCTGATCCCGGCAACCTGCGCTCCCTGCTTCGGCGCGACGTAGAGATCGATTGCCACGGCCACGATGGCCGGCCCGGCAATCTCCAGCAGCGAAGAAAGGATGACCAGCCCCACCGACACCACCGCCCTCAGGCGATACGGCGCCAGATAGCGCAGCAGCCTCCGCGCAAGGTGCGGGTCGAAGGCCTTGGCACCCTCGTCTTCGTGTCGCTCGATGTCGCTCATCGTGTTTATCGCGCTTTGCGTGCTAGCGGTTGTCGGTTGTCGGTTGATTGCGCTTCGCGCGTTGTCAAAACCGATGCAGGCCAGACGCATCGACAACGCGCGAAGCGCAATCAACCGACAACCGACAACGCGCGGCCCGCCAGGGCCGCGCAATTAAGCAATTTCCTCGATCTCCTCCTCCAACGTCTGTCTTCGATATAGATTCGCGTAATAGCCGTCGCGTGCGAGCAGGGCGTCGTGTGTACCGCGCTCGACGATGCGGCCGTCGTCGATGACGACGATCGTGTCGGCGTCCTTCACCGAGGAGACGCGGTGCGAGACGATCAGCGCCGTCCTCCCTTTCCTGATCTCGCGCAGAGCCCGCAAAATCTGCTCCTCGGTGTTCGTATCGACCGCGCTCAACGAATCGTCGAGGATCAGGATGGCTGGATCTCGCACGAGCGCGCGTGCGATGGCCGTGCGCTGCTTCTGGCCGCCGGAGAGCGTGATGCCGCGCTCGCCGATCAGCGTCTCCAGACCTTGCGGGAACGTCGTGACGTCGGAACTGAGTCCGGCCAGCCGCGCGGACTCATTCACCTCGTCGATCGTTGCCTCGCGGCGTCCGAAACGGATGTTCTCCGCGATCGACTCGGAGAAGAGGAACGTCTCCTGCGGCACGGCCCCGATCCATTGCCGGAGTTGTGCTGGCGGGAATGACTCGATCGGACGGCCGTCGATATAGATCGTTCCCGGCGGCGGCTCGAACGTGCGCATGATCAGCGCGAGCAGCGTCGACTTGCCGCTGCCCGTGCGGCCGACGATGCCGAGGGTCTGGCCAGGTTGAACGTGGAGGTTGATGTCGCGAAGGGTGGGACGGTTTGCGCCAGCGTAGGAAAACGTCAGATGGCGGATCTCGATCTCGCCGCGGACAGGAGCCGTGACGCGCTCGCCGGCAGTCGTCAACACCTCCGGCGCCACCGACCACACCTCGTGCAGACGCACCATCGACGCCATCCCGCGCTGGAAGAGATTCGTCACCCATCCGAGCGCGATCAGCGGCCAGACCATGCGCCCGAGGTAGAGCTGGAAGGCGACGAAGGCGCCGATGGTCAGTGCACCGTGAATCATCTTGCGGCTGCCGATGAAGAAGATGACGCCGAACATCACCCCGATCATCGCGTGCAGCAACGGGTAGAACGTCGCTGTCAGTTTGATGAGCGTGCGATTGCGCTCGACGTACTCGCGGTTCATCTCCGCGAACCTCGCCGCTTCCGCGCGCTCGCGTCCGAACGCGCGCACCACGCGCACGCCGGAGAGGTTCTCCTGCACGCGTGCCGAGATGTCGCCGAAGTAGTCCTGAATCGATTTGAACCTGACGTGAATCCGCTGACCGAAGTGCTGCACCATGAGGACGATCACCGGGACCGACGTCAGAGAGATCAACGCCATTTCGCGGCTGATGCGCAACATCATCACGAACGCGCCGATGACGACGATCAGCGACGAGAGCGCGTGCATCACGGCCGGCCCCATCAGCATGCGCACGGCGGAAAGATCGTTCGTGGCGCGCGAGATCAGGTCGCCGGTGCGCTGCTCCTGGTAGTACGACACCGGCAACGACTGGAGGTGATCGTAGAAGTCGTTGCGCATCTCGTACTCGATATGCCGCGAGACACCGATGAGGATACGGCGATGCAGAAATAGGAAGAGCCCTTCGAGTGCCGCGGCGCCGATGAGCATGAGCCCGTAGCGAATCATCTCCCCGCGCGCGACCGCCTTCGTCAGCGCGTTCACCGCGTTGCCGACGATGAGCGGTTTCGCCAGCGAGAACGCCGCCGACCCCATCACGCAAAGCGCCCCCAGCGTCAGTGCTGTTTTGTGAAGGCCGAAGTAGTGGAAGAGGCGGCGAAGGGGGGACATGCGAGTTTTGCATTCTAGCGGGGGTGGGGAGTGGGGAGTAGGGTGTGGGGACGGGAGTGGCAGCGGAGTTCGGGGTCCGGACCTTGATCTCTGTGTCCTCTGAGTCTCTGTGATTGATCACAGCTCCCACCCCCTACCCCCCACTCCCCACCCCCTCGGATACAATTACCTGAATCCACAACCGGTAGAGTCGACAGGGGGAAGCAATGCAGTACTGCGCCTATTGCGGTAACACCGTCGAAGCCGTTTCCTACGCTCCATGCCCGCGATGCGGAAACCCGAGCAACGGCGCGCCGCGTCCCGTTGCCACCGCTTCAAAAGGGACGAACACCGCGATGATCGTCGTGATCGTCATCGTCGGCGGTCTGTTTGTCGTCGCCGTCATCGGAATCCTGGCCGCCATCGCCATCCCCAATCTGCTTACGGCGCAGCAACGAGCGAAGCAGAAGCGCACGATGGCCGACATCCGCTCGCTGTCGGCTGCCGTCGAGGCCTACTCCACGGACAAGAACGAATACCCGAAAGGCTCGACCACGTCCGATCTCGCCCTGGCGCTCGCCCCGACGTACATCAAAACCGTTCCGGCTGTCGACGGGTGGGGACACTCGCTGCAGTACGCCTGCCTGAAGGACACCACGACACCGGACAGCGACAAGTGCGCCGGATACGTGATCGGCAGTGCTGGGAAAGACCTCCGCTTCGAGCATGACTCACTGCTCGAAACGGTTTCGGCCGGAGAGCGGACCACGACGAACTTCGACTGCGACATCGTCTACTCCAACGGCAAGTTCGTGGAGTACCCGGAAGGAGTGCAGCACTGATGTATTGCACAGCTTGCGGAACGAGCCGCCCCAACGGCATGAGCGTCTGTCCCAACTGCGGCACCGGCGCGCCGGTCTTCGCCGCGACGCCGCAGATTCAGACTCCGCAGATTCAGAACTACCTCGTGCCCGCGATCCTGGTCACGCTCTGCTGTTGCGTACCGGCAGGAATCGTGGCCATCGTCTACGCCGCGCAGGTCAACTCGAAACTCGCAGGCGGCGACATCGCCGGAGCGCAGGAGTCGGCGCGCCTCGCCAAAATCTGGAGCTGGGTCGGTTTCGGCTGCGGCGCGCTCCTGGGAATCATCTATGCGATTGCCGGTGGGCTTAGCTCGCTCAACAACGTTCATTAGCATCCTGGCCGGGTTATTTGCGATCGGAGGAGCCTCGATCCTCTATCGCTTCGATCCGGCGACGGTGCACTTCTTCCCGCGCTGCGTCTTCCACGAACTGACCGGACTGCAATGCCCCGGCTGCGGCACAACGCGCGCGCTGCACCATCTCCTACACGGCGACATCGCCGGCGCCTTCCGCCTCAACGCCATGCTCTTCGTGGTTGCGCCGTTCGGCGCGATCGCAACGGTGTCGCGGCGATTTGCGACGCATCCGATCACGGGATGGGGCGCAGTCATCGTGACGGTTGTGTGGTGGGTTGGGCGGAATGTTGTGTAGCGATCCTAAACCCGGGAGTGTCGGCGGGCGGTCTGAATCTAACTGGAACCAATAAGGATTACACCAATGTCCGAAAAGTTTCCGAGCCGACCATGGTTCGAAGTCGCTGAGCATGTCGGCAAATCCACGTTTAGGCTCTACACCGACGAAGCTATGGGAACGGGATTTCTGCTGATGCTCGGAAAAGGGTCCGATACTCACGTAGCTGTACTTGCAACCGCTTGGCACGTTGTCAAGGACGCAATTGGCGGTACCTCTTTGAGAATCTGTGATCGGGACGGAAAGGAAGTCGTCAGGTCACGCAAAGGGAACATCGCGGTGATGGAAATCGGCAACGGACTTGACTCAGCAATCGTTGTCATTCAGAGCCCGAATCAAATCTTTCACGAGGGTGCCCTACTGCCGCTTCTCCCCGTCGCTGTGCAGCTCAAGACGGGGGCTGAAATCGCTTGGATGGGCTATCCTGGCATTGTCGAGCCCGAGATCTGCTTCTTTCAGGGTTACATCTCAGGGACCCTAAAGAACCCACCCGTGTACCTCGTTGACGGCGTAGCGATCAACGGTGTGAGCGGCGGTCCGGTTTTCGATGATCGTTGTCATCTGGTCGGGTTAGTTTCAGCATACTTACCGAACAGAGTTGGGCCAGAAACAACGCTGCCCGGAGTCTCGTGGGTAGTGCCGATCAACTTCATTTATGCTTGGATCACGGCGCATTTGAACCCTAGAGATCTCTACGCCGATCCAAACAGTGTGTACAATCTTTCGTAATCAATGCCTCTATGCTTAGCAAGATTCTCGGCGCATGAAACGCGTTCTGGCTTGCTGACTTCCAAACGGCGAAACCCGCTACCCCCCACTCAACGCCGGAAGAATCACTATCTCCGCCCCATCCCGCACTGGCGACTGCAGCCCTCCCGTAAACCGGATGCTCTCGCCGTCGATGAAGATGTTGACGTGCGGGCGCACTTCCCCGATCTCCGTGACCACGCGATCGCGGACTCCCGGACATTGCTCCCACAAAAGCGACAGCGCCTTCGACGCCGATTCCGCCGAGCCCTTGACCCGCACCTCGGCGCGATTACCAGCAAGCTCACGCAGCGGACCGGGGATTACGAAGACGAGCGACATGATCAGCGTTTCCGCGGCAGTGAGATCGAGACCGCCTTGACCGAGACAACGGCCGGGAGCCCATCTGCGAGCTGCGACCACTTCTTCCCCTCGTCCGAAGAACCGAAGAGCTTTCCGTTGCGCGTTCCGAAATACACACCGGCCGGGTCGAGCGGATCGTTGGCCAACGCATCGCGAAGGATCGTTTCGTAGGCGTCCCTTTGCGGCAACCCCTTCGTCATCGCCTCCCAGCTCTTGCCGGCATTCTCCGTGCGATAGACGCGAAGCTTCCCTTCCGGCGTGCAGCGGAACCCATCCGACTCCAGCGGCACGATCCAGGCGCAATCGGGATCCTCGGGGTGAATAGCCATCGCGAAACCGAAGTCCGACGGAACGCCCTTCGCGACGTCCTTCCACTTCTCGCCGCTGTCGTCGCTGCGATAGAGGCCCCAGTGATTCTGCAGGAACATCCGATCGGGATTCACTTTCGATTGAACGACCTTGTGAACGCACTGGCCGAACTCCGGATACTTGTCGGGCAGAAAGTCGGCGCGAACCCCTTTGTTCGATGGCCGCCACGTCTCTCCTCCGTCCTCGGTCACATACATCCCGGCCGTCGACACCGCGATGCGGATGCGATCGAGGCTGCGCGGATCGAGGAGGATCGTGTGCAGGCACATCCCGCCGCCGCCCGGCACCCAGCGTTCGCGCTGCGGATGATTCCA